>JADFRJ010000053.1 GCA_022561355.1 Chloroflexota bacterium
GCGACGCCAACGTTCACGAGCACGCCGACGAACACGGCTACCGCGACGCCGACGTTCACGGCAACGCCAACGTTCACGGCTACGCCGACGAACACGGCTACCGCGACGCCGACGTTCACGGCTACGGCGACGCCGACGTTTACGAGCACGCCAACGAACACGGCTACGGCGACGCCGACGTTTACGAGCACGCCAACGAACACCGCGACCGCGACGCCGACGCCGGATGGCGTGACGCCGGTTGGCAACGGCGTCCCGTCGATGATCAAGTCGCCGGCGCTCGCGAATGTCTTCCTGACCGATCAGGGCGCCAAGATCCCGCCGACGAACTGCCTGTCCGGCACGGACGGCGCCGTCCTTCAGGAGCGCCTAGACCTGCCGCTTCCGGCGGCGCCGGATCCGAAGGACCCTGGCCTGCTCCAGCAGCTCGGCGCGTTCGAGTTCGAAGTTCACTACGATGCCAAGAAGGTCTGCATCGAGATTCAGCCCGCCGGCTTCTGGGCTACGGCTGCGGAGGTCGTCTGTATCATCGAAGACAGCGCGACGAAGCCCGCGGTTGAGGATGTTGCCCGTATCGGCTGTGTCACCGTGGGCAAGACCAACTGGCCGGACACCAACACAGAGGAAGGCCGGCTCCTGGCAAACATCATCGTCCGGCCGCAACCGGAGATCTACTCGCAGGCGAAGCCAAACCAGGACAACGGAGTCGTCGTCTCCATCGCGAACGTGAACTGCGACTTGTCCGACCTGCAGGGGCACGCGATCGCCATCTCGTCCTGCGACGACTCCAATATCACGTTCCGCTACCTTGAGGGCGATGTGAACGCGGACTGTGTGGTTGACGCGGCCGACACGCAAGCCATTGCGTTCCGCTGGGGCGTTAAGAAGGGCAGCCTGATCTACAACGACTTCATGAACGTAGAGCCGTCCGGCGCACAGGCTGACGATGACATCGATATCAACGACCTGCAGTTCATCTACGGGCGCTTCGGCAGTACCTGCAGCAACCCACACCCGCCGCAAGATCCGGTCAACCCTCTGGCGTAGCTGGGAGCACAGCGAGATCAAACGGGCCGAGCGATTTCCGCTCGGCCGTTCTTCTCGTACTAGTCAGGGAAGTTAGCTGGCTTCTTCGACGTCGTCCTCTTCGATCTCCGCGACTTCGGCTGGCGGCTCTTCCGGAACCGGCTTGCCGCTTCCGTTGAGGAGGAGGGGCCGCTCGCCGTTCTCGATCGAGTCGACAGTGACAACGCACTGCTTGATGTCGCCGCGAGATGGGATGTCGTACATGACGTCTAGGAGCGTGTCCTCGAGCACGGTGCGCAGGCCACGAGCGCCGGTCTTGTGGCGGATCGACTTCTCGGCGCAGGCATCAAGCGCCGCGTCCTCGAAGATCAGCTCCACACCGTCCATGGAGAAGAACCGCTGGAACTGCTTGAGCAGCGCGTTCTTCGGCTCCGTGAGGATGCTGCGCAGCTCCTCCTTGCCGAGCGCCTCCAGGCTGACAGCCATGGGCAGCCGGCCAACGAACTCGGGAATCAGGCCGTACTGCAGCAGGTCGTCGTGGGTGACGTGCTTGAACAGCTCATCGATGCGTTCCTGGGCGGTCTTCCGGTTGTAGTCCGCGTTGAAGCCGAGCGACCGGCGATTGCGCGCTAACCTGCGTTCTACGATCTTGTCGAGACCCTCAAAGGCGCCTCCGCAGATGAAGAGGATACTGGCGGTGTTGATCTGGATGAAGTCTTGGTGCGGGTGCTTGCGGCCGCCCTGGGGCGGCACGTTCGCGATCGTTCCTTCGATGATCTTCAGGAGCGCTTGCTGGACGCCCTCTCCGGAGACGTCACGCGTAATTGAGGGATTGTCGCCCTTGCGGGCGATCTTGTCGATTTCATCGATGTAGACGATGCCTCGCTCCGCCCGCTGGATGTCGAAGTCCGCGGCTTGGATCAAGTGCAGCAGGATGTTTTCGACGTCCTCCCCCACGTAGCCAGCCTCGGTGAGCGCGGTCGCGTCGGCGATCGTGAACGGTACGTCTAGCGTACGGGCGAGGGTTCGCGCTAGGTGGGTCTTGCCGCAGCCCGTGGGGCCAAGCAGCAAGAGGTTGCTCTTCTCCAGCTCTACATCGTCGTGCGTGGAGCCAGCGTTGACGCGCTTATAGTGGTTGTAGACGGCTACGGAGAGGACCTTCTTGGCCTGGTCTTGGCCGATGACGTACTGGCCGAGCTGGGAGAGGATCTCCTTCGGTGGCGGTACTCTCTGGCTCGTCGTCTTAGGCTGGATGGTGCCCGAGACCTCTTCGTCGATGATCTCACGGCATAGCTCCACGCACTCGTCGCAGATGTAGACGGCGCCTGGGCCCGCGATCAGGCGCTTGACCTGATCTTGGTTCTTGCCACAGAACGAACAGTTGTACTGGACTTTGCTGCTCGTCATTCCTTCCCCCCCTGGCTACACCGTCTTCGTACGTTCAACGCGCGTCCCCGGCTACTTGCCGCCGTCCTTGCCATCGTCTTTGCCGTCTTTCTTACCGTCGTCCTTGCCGTCCTCGCCATCAGTGTCCGGCGGGGCGAGGATTTCGTCGATGATACCGTAGTCCTTCGCTTGCTTGGCGGTCATGAAGAAGTCTCGGTCAAAGTCTTTGCGAATCTTCTCCCCGTCTTGACCCGTGTGCTTCTCCAAGATCTGGCGGATCAGCTCATTCTCGCGCAGCAACTCCTTCGCCATGATCTCGACGTCGACCGCCTGGCCGCGCGCGCCGCCCAGCGCCTGATGCATGTGGATCGTGGCGTTAGGCATCGCGAAGCGCTTGCCCTTCTCCCCGGCGGTCAGCAGGATGGTGGCCATGCTGGCCGTCATGCCGACGCAGAACGTGGCTACGTCCGCGCGCATGAGGTTCATCGTGTCGTAGATCGCGAGGCCGGCGGGAATCACGCCGCCGGGTGAGTTGATGTACATCTGAACGTCCTTGTCCGGGTCCTCCCGGTCTAGGAACAGCAGCTGGGCGATGATCAGGTTCGCGGTCTGGTCGTCGATGGGCGTGCCCAGAAAGATGATGCGCTCTCTAAGGAGCATGGAGTAGATGTCAAACGCGCGTTCCCCGCGCGGACTGGTCTCGATAACTGAGGGAATGATCGCATCATGCGGTAGATTACTAGTCATCGGGTAACGTGCTCCTTCAAACCTTGCAGGCTAACGCCGTCTGGTGTACGTGCCGTTCGGCTATCCGGTCCGAGAGGCGCTTGCCTGAGCTTCTTCTGGTTCGTCTGGTGGTGTCCCCTCATCCGATGAGGCGATCTCCACCAGGCGGTCTAACGTCTTCTTCGTCGTCAGAGAGCGCCGCAGGTTCTCTTTCGCTTCCTCTCCCGAGAAGAGGCGGCGCAGCTCTTCCGATTGGTCGCCGACGCCGGAGGTGATACGGTCGATCTCCGCATCTACTTCCTCGTCGCCTACTTCTATATGTTCGGCGTCTGTCACCTCTGACAATACTAGGGAGCGGCGGATTCTCGCTTCTGCGATGGGACGGATCTCTTCGACCAACTCCTCTTCCGATTTGCCGACCTGCTGGAGGTAGCGCTCCAGGCTCTCTCGGTCGCCACCTTTGCGGGGTTTCTTCTGTGTCTGGCGCAACTGTTCTTGTACCATCCTTCCGGTTTCGCGCTCGATGAGGACAGGGGGGAATTGCGGCTGGACCTGATCGACCAGCGCTTCGAGGACCTCGTCCTTGTACCGCTGCTCCTCTTCCTGCTCCAGCGTCTCGCGGAGGTCGGTCTCGACCCGCGTTCGAAGCGCCTCCAGGCTGTCGAACCCTTCGCCAACGCCCCGAGCGAATTCGTCGTCCAGCTCAGGAAGGACCTCTTGCTTCAGCTCCTTGACGTGCACATGGTAGTGCGCCTGTTCGCCGCGCATCTTCTCGTCAGGCGCGTCGTCTGGCACGGTCAGCTCAAACTCAAACTCGCTGCCCTTATCCTTACCGATTAGCGCTTCGGCAAACCCCGGCAACGAGATGGTTCTGTCCTCCACGAGCTGGAACTCGGCGTCCTCTTCCTGAACGAGGGGAGAGCCGTTCACGGTTCCGTTTATGTCCGCGCGGACGATGTCGCCCCACTCGATCGGCCGGTCCACGGGCTCGAGCGTGGCATAGCGGTGGCGGAGCGACTCCAGACCTTCCTGCACTCGCTCCACATCGATCTCAACGCTCTCGCGGGATACGTGAAGCGTTGTCAGGTGGTCGCCTATCTCAATTGTCGGGAGAACAGGGACGGTGAATTTCGCTACAAGTGGTTCCTCGTTCACTACTTCGAATGAAGCTTGCTCAATCGGGTCTATCTGCTCCTGTTCTAGCGCTTCCTTGTAGACGTCCGGCATCAGACGGTCGATCGCTTCGTGGAGGATCGTGTGCTCGCCGAAGTGCCGTTCGACGACCTCGCGAGGCGCCTTCCCAGGGCGGAAGCCTGGAATCTTCGCCTTCGAGGCTAACCGGCGGTATGCGGATGCCTTCGCCTTCTCTAAGCGCTCGTCGTCGACGGCGATCTCGAGCGCAATCTGGCTGTCGGGCAGTTCTTCTCTAGAGATCTTCAATGAACCCTCCACAAGGAAGTATACCAAGTGGCCAGATTGGGAACCTAACGGGCCTTTGGCGTCAGCACGTCGTTGAGCGCGTCGCCCAGCAGGTTAAAGGAGAAGATGAGCATCCCAACCACGACGGCCGGAAAAATCAGCAGGTGCGGGTGGTTCCTGATCACGGGCTGGCTCGTCCCGCCATCGAAAATGAGCGCTCCGAAGCTCGGGGTCGGGTCGTGCACTCCTACGCCGAGGAAGGTAAGGGCGATCTCAGAGCCTGCGATCGCGCCGAGTGAGGCGGAGACGCCGACGATGATGATTGGGCTGACGTTGGGCAGCAGGTGCGAACCGAGGATGCGCCAGGTGCCGGCGCCCATGGAGCGCGCGGCGATCACGTACTCGGTCTCGCGTAGCGCAAGGACCTGCGACCGGATCACGCGCGCGCTGCCCACCCAGAAGAAGAGCGAGAGCGCGCCGAAGATGAGGAAGTAGTCGGACGCGCCGGGCGTAGCAAACACAGCCTGCAAGCCCCAGAGTGCCAGGATGAGGAATGCGGCCACAACCGACAGCGCGATCCAGCCCCCGTTGCGTCTCGATTCCAGGAGCCAGGCTACGATACCTATGATGGCCACAAGCGTGAGGATCCCGAGAACGGCGATGAACGCCGGGTCGCCGGTCGAGAGGTTGCGTTCGAATCCGTCGACCCAGCCGCGCACGCGGTCACGCATGGTGGCGTTGATGAGGATCAGCATTGGCAGGGCAGGGAGGGAGCCGAACGCCTCCCCGGTCCGCATGATGATCGTGTCCACCTTGCCGCCCATGTAGCCGGACAGCAGGCCCAGCCCGACTGATAGGAGCAGGCTACCCGCGACGACGGTCGCGATTGTGACGATGATCGTTGTGCGGGCGGACCAGATCACGCGGCTGAGTTGGTCGCGTCCCAGCCGGTCCGTGCCGAAGGGGTGTTCTAGGCTGGGGCCAAGGAGTGTGTTGTCGAGGTCCTGCGATCGATAGTCTTGAGTTGAGAGCGGGCAAAAAGATAGCCTACAAGGCGCCAGAAGCGGCGCGAACAGTCCGACGAAGTAGAAGGCGCCGATCAACAAGAGCGCGATGACGGCGATTTTTTTGCGCAGGAGGCGGCGCAGCGCCGCGCGCCACGGGCTGATTGACGGCTGTCGCGCTTCTTCTTCGGCCTCGCCCGGGATGTCTACGACTGCGCTGCCCACTAGTTGTTCCCCTGGCTGCCGAACCGGATTCGCGGGTCGATGAATGTGTAGGCGATGTCGGTGACGATGTTGATCAAGATGAACGCGGTGGCAATGACCAGCACCAGAGCAAGGATCACGTCGTAGTCACGGCTCTGAGCGGCCTGGAAGCCGAGCTGGCCGATGCCCGGGATGCCGAGAATCAGCTCCACAAAGAACGCTCCCTCGATCAGCGTGGTCAGCGAGAGGCCGATCACGGTCACCAGCGGGAGGAGCGAATTTCGTACTACATGGTTGCGCACGACCTGTAGCTCTGGCAGCCCCTTGGCACGAGCTGTGCGCACGTAGTCCTCACCTAGCACGGAGAGGGTGGTGGCGCGCACGAGGCGGGCGACACCCGCCATGCCGGGTAGCGAGAGCACCAGCGCGGGCAGAATGATGTGTTTGCTGAAGATGCCCAACGCGATCTCCTGCGGTCCGATGTCGATTTCAGGACCGCCCCAGCCCACAGCAGGCAACCACCCTAGCTTCACTACGAAGATCAGGACCAGGAAGGGCAGGCTCACCAGGACAGGAATCGATTGGAAGAAGAGGAAGGAGCTAATCGATAACGGGTCCAGCCAGGTCCCCTGGCGCAGCGCCGCGAACACCCCCACTAACGTACCGATGGAGAATGCGAAGAAGAGGGCCACAATGCCGAACTGAACCGAGACGAGCATCCGCGGCCAGATGATGTCCCAGACGGGCACGCCGCGATAGATTGTGACGCTCTCCCCGAAGTCACCCTCTATCAGGAGGTTCTTCATGTAGACGCCGTATTGTTCGAAGATCGAGTCGTCAAGGTGCAGTTCTTGGCGCACGCGGTCCTTCGCCTCATCGTCCGCCCGCGGCCCCGCGAGCACATCGACGCTGTCGACGGGCCCCAAGCGCGTGAGAGCGAACGCGAAGAAGGAGACGAAGAGGAGAATGACAGGCGCCCAGAGGAGGCGTTGGATTGTGTAGCTGAGGAGACCCTGCATTGCGGGGACGGCTTTAGGCTACTCGTCGAGCGAGATGAAGCGCAGTCTGGGCACGATCGATGCCGGGATCAGATAGTTATTGACATACGGCTTGATGAGTGCGTGAAACTGGTCGAAGAACAGCGGGAACCAGGGCACCTCGTCCAGGATGATGTCCTCGGCCTGGCGGTAGAGATCGGTCCGCGTCTGTGGGTCCGATTCGGTCAGCGCCGCGCGAAGGAGCGCGTCGACGTCTGGGTTGGAGTAGCCCGTGTTGTTGTTGGGGCTGTCGCTATCGAAGTGGATATTGAGGATGTCCTCTTCGTCAGGGTAGTCCATGATCCATCCCAGCGTGAACATCTGATAGCGGCCTTGGTCTACATCCTGGAAGAAGGTGGCCGCCTCTGCCTGCTGGATCTGCACGTCCACGCCCAGGTTTATGCGCCACATCTCCAGGATCGCGGTCGTGCCCGGCCCGGAGGTCGCGCCTGTGCCGCTCTCGGCAAGGGTGATCTCCGGCAGGCCGTCCGCGCCCCCGTAGGAGGACTGGTTCAGCAGTTCTATCGCCGCTTCTACGTCGAACGCGGGCGGCTGCGCCGTCTCGCTGTAGGCGGACAGTCCTGGCATGAGGATGCTGTTCGCGACAGGAATGGCGTCCTGGTAGACGGCGCGCGCAATCTGCGCCTTGTCGATCGCCATCGCGAAGGCCTTGCGCACGAGCGGATCGTCGAACGGAGGCGATTTCGTGTTGAAGCCCAGGTAGTCAAGCGATAGGCGGTTGCCGCTGTGGTACTCGGCGTTCAGCGCGTCAGCCGGGTCCTGGATCCGTTCGAGGTCGTCCAAGGCGACGCCCGCGACATCGATGTCGCCTGCTTCGTAGAGCGTGATGCTGCTGCCGGCGAGCAGATAGCGAACCGTCTTGATGTTCGGCGCGCCGAGGTGGTAGCGTTCGTTAGCCTCTAGGACGATGCGCTCGCCGAAGCGCCACTCCTTGAGTTCGTATGGGCCCGTGCCGTTGGGCCGGCGCGTCCAGTTCGGGTCGTTCTCTACTTGCGTGGGGTCGATCACGAAGGCGGTGGGGTAGGTGAGCTTGAACAGGAACGACGGCAGGTCTGCCTCGATGGTGATCGTGAGCGTCGTTTCGTCGATCACTTCGATCCCGCTGATCTCGTTCGCCTGTCCGCGTAGCTTCTCCGTCACGCCGACGATATCTCCGAGGAAGAATTCGGACACAAGCGACTGCGTGGCCGGATCCGCGGCGCGCTCAAACGAGGCCTTTACGGTCTCGGCGAACACCGGCTTGCGGTCGTGGAAGAGCAGTCCTTCGCGGAGCCGGAACGTGTATGTGACCGTGCCATCCGCGTTGACGACCTTGCCGCCATTGGCCTCCGTGGGAATCTCAGCCGCGAGGTCTGGCTGAATCTCAAGGTTGGGGTCCAGGGTCAACAGGCCGCCGAAGATCTCGACGACGTAGAGCGCCGATCCGGCATCCTGGATGACGTGCGGGTCGAGCGAAATCGGTTCCCCCCCGATCAGGCGCAACTCGCCTTCCCCGCCGCCATCGCCGGCGGGGGTTTCTTGTGTCTGCGTGGTGCCATCATCATCGCCGCCCGTGGCAACAAGGATCACCACGATGACGCCCACGCCAACTACCAGCGCGGCCATCACGCCCAGAATGACTAGGATCGCTCGGTTCATGTTGGCTTCCCTTCCTACTGCGGTCCGTCTCTCTGGTTATCGACTCGTGACGTTAAGGCGATAATAGCAGAGGCCCTAACGAGCTTCAATGTGGCGTGGATCACCTGGCCTGCTCCAAGGCTCCTTGCCGGACCAGATGGAAACGAGGGCCGGCGCCGCTAAGAGCGCCGCGATAGGCATGATGGGCGCGTGGAAGCGCGGGTCGCCGAAGAACACCATGTGGACAAGCAACCAATACGAAACGAGTGAGATCAACAGCACTTTGCCGGCGTCTTTCGTGGAGAACCAAAGGCGCACGCCCAAGGCCACCATCCCCAGCATAGCGAAGTAGTAGACGTTCGAGAGCGCGACGAGGCCCTGCCGCGCGCCACTGGAGAGGAAGGACTGGCTACCGTGGCCATCGTTCCATTTTAGCCCCTCCTCGTCGTTGTAGAGGAGCCAGAAGAGCTTCTGGAAGGGCAGCATGAGTTCCTGGCGTGGATGCGTGAACGCGTATGCGATCGCTTTGCGGACGCCGTCGCTGTTCACGCGCACTTCGCGAGCCACGCTGTCCAGCTCAGGGTGGCTGAACACGAGGTCCCGTCCGGCCGTGAGTCCTCCGCTGCCGTTGGCGTCTGGATTGTGGCCGATCCAGAGGTCGATGCCGGCGTTCGTGGAGATGAAGACGGGCGCATCCAGCTCCACCGCGTTGCGGATCGTCCATGGAGCGACGATCAAGCCGATTCCCAGAGTGATCGCCACAAGCCGTTCGATGATGTACGGGCGTGTGAGGCCAGTGCGAAGCCAGAATGGCACCATCACAAGCGGGAGCATCAGCGCTTGCCCGCGCGTGAGCGTGGCTAGGCCTAATACGAGGCCGGCTCCGATCAGCAGCCGGAGGTCACGATCTGGACCCTGGCGGGCCTCCAGGATCAGGAGATAGACACCAAAGAGCGCCAGGAACGTGAACGTGACCTCCGATAGCGTGACGCCGGTGAAGAAAATTAGGCTTGGGAAGAAGGCGACGATGCTGGCGCCTACGACGGCGGGCGTCGGGCCCAGCGTGCGCCGTCCGATCAGGTAGGTGAGTCCGACGGTCGCCGTGCCCAGCACGACGTTCATCACCTGCGCGACGGCGATCTGTTCGCCGAAGAAACGATAGGCGGTGGCGAGCAGCAGGGGATAGCCGGGCGGCCAGAAGGCCGTAGGCGAGCCGTCCAGGTGGATGTAGCCCTTGCCGTTGACGAGCGCACGGGCGGCGAAGTCGTAGCGGAACGCGTCGTCGTCTGGTAGGGGTTGCCAGTCGGTGAACGCGATCCACGCGAGCCGTAGTGCGAATCCGAGAGATACAACAAGCGCGAGCCATATCACATGCTCGCGTATTGACGTTTTTGCGAGGAAGCTGGTCGCTCTGACCGTATTTAGCTGCACAGAGCACTCCACGCCTCCCGCCCCACCTTCGCCTAGGATAGCGGAACGTCCGCGAATAACCAAAGAGGCAGGCCGTACGGCCTGCCTCTTGATGTTGCTAGTACGTCAGCCCTATACGGTGGCTGGTTCCGAAGCTTTGGTCAGAACGACCTCGCCGTTTTGGACGTCGATCAGGACGCGATCACCGGCCGTGAAGCGTTCCTCCAAGAGAGCGTCGGAGAGACGGTCCTCAATTTCGTCTTGGATCACCCTGCGCAGCGGCCTGGCGCCAAATAGCTGGTCGTAACCTTTCTCGCCCAGCCAGTCCTTGGCCTCGGTTGTGACGTCCATGGTCACGCCTTTGAGTAGGAGCTGCTCCTCCACTTCCTTGATCTGCAACTCAACGATCTTGCGGATGTGCTCCCTCTGCAGGGTGTGGAACACCACGGTCGCGTCGATGCGGTTGAGGAACTCTGGCCGGAAGACCGTCTTCAGCTCCTCCAGCACCTTCTCCTTCATCTTCTTGTACTGCTCATCCGCCGTCTTGGACACCTGCTCGTTGATGCTGAAACCGAGAGACGAATTCTTGCGGATCAGGTCAGAGCCGACGTTGCTGGTCATCACGATGATGGTGTTGCGAAAGTCTACCTTGCGGCCCTTCGCGTCGGTCAGGTGGCCGTCGTCGAAGATCTGGAGCAGCACGTTAAATACATCCGGGTGCGCCTTCTCAATTTCGTCCAGCAGGATCAGCGAGTAGGACTTGCGCCTCACCTGGTCGGTCAGCTGGCCGCCGTCGTCATAGCCGATGTACCCCGGAGGCGCGCCGACGAGGCGCGAGACGTTGTGCTTCTCCATGAACTCGGACATGTCGAGCCGGATCAGCGATTCCTGGCTGCCGAACATGAACTCCGCGAGCATGCGCGGCAGGTATGTTTTGCCGACGCCGGTTGGTCCCATGAACATGAACACGCCGATGGGGCGGCTGGGGTCCTTGAGGCCGGCTCTGGAGCGGCGCACGGCCTTGGAGATGGCCGTGATCGCCTCATCCTGGCCCATGACCTTGCTGCGCAGAACCTCTTCCATCTTGAGCAGGCGCTCCTGCTCTTCGCCCGCGATCCGCGTGACGGGAATTCCGGTCCACATGGCGACGACGTCCGCAATGTCTTCCGCCGTAACGACGGGCTTCGTGTCATCTCCCTGGCCGCCAACCTCGTCTTCAAGCAGCTCAAGTTTCTCCTGCAGCTTTACCTCGCGGTCGCGGAGCTCTGCGGCATATTCGTACTGCTGGGAGCTGATGGCCGTGTCCTTCTCCTTGCGCAGGCTCTCCAGCCCTTTGAGCGCCTCCTTGAGCGAAGGGGGCGTCTTGGAGTGCTGGATGCGCACGCGGGACGATGCCTCGTCCACGAGGTCGATCGCCTTGTCGGGCAGGAAGCGGTCGCTGACGTAGCGCGTCGCCAGCTCTGCCGCGGCCTTGAGCGCTTCGTCGCTGATCTCCAACTTGTGGTGCTCTTCGTACTTGCTCCTAATGCCGTGGAGGATCTCGATCGTCTCCTCCGTGGTCGGCTCTTCGACCAGAATGGGCTGGAGCCTCCGCTCAAGCGCCGCGTCCTTTTCGATGTACTTGCGGTAGTCGTCGAGCGTCGTTGCGCCGATGCACTGTAGTTCGCCGCGTGCGAGCGATGGCTTCAGGATGTTGGCCGCGTCTACGGCGCCTTCGGCGGCGCCGGCGCCGACGAGCATGTGCATCTCATCGATGAACAGTACGCAGTTGCCCGCGTTCTTCAACTCTTCGATCACCTTCTTCAGGCGCTCCTCGAACTCGCCGCGGTACTTCGTCCCCGCTACGAGCCCGCCGATGTCCAGCGTAACGAGCCGCTTGCCCTGCAGCGTCTCCGGCACGTCGCCCTCGATGATGCGGTGGGCGAGGCCTTCCGCGATGGCGGTCTTGCCGACGCCGGGCTCGCCGATTAGGATCGGGTTGTTCTTCGTGCGCCGTGACAGGATCTGAATCATGCGCTCGATCTCGGTGTCGCGGCCGACGATCGGGTCGAGCTTGCCCTGGCGGGCCGCAGCGGTCAGGTCCATGCCGAGTTGGTCGACCGTTGGTGTGCGTGTTGAGGAGCGCGCGCCCGTGCCCGCTCCCTGCGGCATGCTCTGCGAGAGGATGCGCGTGGTCTCGGCGCGTACGCGCTCCAGGTTTACGCCCAGGCTCTCGAGTACGCTAGCTGCGATGCCCTCGCCCTCGCGGACGAGGCCGAGCAGGAGGTGTTCTGTGCCGATGTAGTGGTGGCTGAGGCGGCGGGCCTCATCGACGGCTAGCTCGATGACTTTCTTCGCGCGGGGTGTCAGGCCTATCTCGCCCTGCGTGGCGCGGTCACCGCGCCCGATGATGAACTCAACCGCGGAGCGTACCTTGCTCAACTCTACGCCCAAGTTCGAGAGCACCTTCGCGGCCACGCCGTCGCCTTCCCGGACGAGGCCGAGCAGCAGGTGTTCCGTGCCGATGTAGTTGTGGTTGAAGCGTTGCGCCTCTTCTTGGGCCAGCGTGAGAACCCGGCGGGCGCGTTCGGTGA
>JADFRJ010000259.1 GCA_022561355.1 Chloroflexota bacterium
CGGCGATCTCGTCGACCACGGCGACAGTCTTGTCCTTGACCAGGTGCGAGACGGGGACGCGCCACACGGGCGAGTCGTAGACGACTTCGTCGTGCAGATGGCGGGTGATAGAGTTCGCAGCGCAGGGCAGACGCGACGGCTGTGGCTGGGAAGGGGCCGGCACGCGCGATACCCACTACGGTGTCAACGTTGCGTCGCGCGAGCGCCTCCGCAAGCGTGGCGGAGAGGTCCGCGAACTCGTCCCAGGTCAGCTCGCGAGAGCCGGCCCGCTTGGCGTAGTCGTAGCTCCGAGGTGGGTCTTGCGGCGTCATGGTCCAACGATAGCACGAGGCATCGCTCAGCTCTTCCACTCGGCAAACGGCACCGTCGTGTGGACGATGCGCGCCGGCGTGCCAACGATAGTCGCGCCGGACGGCACGTCGTCGATGACGACGGAGTTTGCGCCGATGCGGACGTCGTCGCCGATGGTGATCGGGCCGAGGATCTTCGCGCCGGTGCCGATGAAGACGCGGTCGCCGATCGTCGGGCCGCGGGTGTCAAAGCCGTGCTTGCGCCGGCCACTGAGGCCAATCGTGACCCAGGGGCTTAGCGCGACGTCGTCGCCGATGACGACGCGGCCATCTATGACGACGTGGCCGTGCGCGATGAAGGGACGCTCGCCGATCGTGACGTAGCGGCCGAGGGTCACGTGCCAGATCGCGGTGCTGAGCCGGTCGCAGATGTAGGGCAGGACCGGCACCTCGTTTTCGTAGAGGAAGACGCGGAGCCGGAAGAGGAGGACCGGCAGCAGTGGCATGCCGAGGAAGATGAGCGCGGCGCGGATGCCCGTCTCCTCCCAGTGCTCCTTGAACGGCTCGTCCGGAGGGTCTTCCGTGTAGCTATGGTGCTCGTACGTGTCGTAGGCGCGCTGCAGGTCACCCCAGAGGCCCTTGCCGCGATTCTTAACTCTGGGCATGACTCGCTCCCGCAGGACGCCAGACGGACACGAGGATGTCCGCAAGCGCCGGCACACGATAGGCGATGCGGTCGAGCGTTGTGAGCGTCGCGGCGGCGATCGGCTCGGGCAGCGCCTCCATGAGGCGTGTCCAACGGTTGAAGAGCCACATCAGGGAGATGCCGTAACAGGCCTCCATTTTGAGGTCCGGCTCGCCAAGGCGGCGAAGGACGCTGTACGTGCCGCGGAAGGTGTGGTTGTCCGGGATCTGCCAGTAGTTGCGCCCCTGATAGACAGCGCGCCCCAAGCGCTCTCTGAGCCGGTAGAGCCCATGGCCGAGGCGGCAGGAGAGGCTATCGAAGTTGGAGATGCCGATGATGGCGCGGCCGTCCGGCTTGAGGATGCGTGAGATCTCGCGCATGAACGCGCGTGGGTCCGGAAAATGGTCGAGCGACCCCTGGCAGACGACGCGGTCGAACGTGCGATCGCGGAACGGTAACGCCTCCGCTGTCGCCACGACGATCGGAGCGCCGCCGTCGCCGGCGAAGCGCTGACGGCAGTACGCCGCGAGCGGCATGGAGGCATCGAGCCCCCAGCTTTCCCGGCCCTGATCGCGGAGGAGCGCGAGCTGGCCTCCGAGGCCGCAGGCGACATCGAGGACGCGGCCGGGCGCGCCGCTGGTGGCTTCGCGAGTGACGAGCTCCGGCACGCGCTTGAAGACAAACTGGCTATCGCGAGGGTAGGGACCCGGCGGCATGTCCTCATCGATCGCCCAGCCCAGATCGACGTCTGTGGCAGCGCTCATGCCATCTCCCTCTTGCGCCACACAGAGATGATCGTGTCGGCGAGGCCAACGTTGCCGTGTGCCCGGCGGTCGAGCGCTCCGGCGGCCGCGTGCCGCAGCTTGGCAGGCATGACGGCCAGCAGCCAGCCCCAACCCGGGAAGAGCCAGAGCAGGGAGATGCCGTAACAGCGTTCGAGCGTCAGGTCTGAACCCCCAAGACTTCGCACAAAGGCAAGGTTGCCCTTGTGGATGTGGTCGTCGGGCGGCTGCCAGTAGGGGCGTTGCTCTGAGGGTCGCCGGAGAAGCCGGGAGGCGACTCGCTGGAGTGGGCGGCCGATCCCGCGCCCGATGCGGCAAGAGAGGCTGTCGTAGTTGGCGAGCGCGATCACGATACGGCCGTCCGGCTTGAGAAGGCGAGCCGCATCCTGCATGAAGGAGCGCGGTTCGACGAAGTGGTCGAGCGCGCCCATGCAGACGATGCGGTCGAACGTAGCGTCCTGGAAGGGGAGGGTCTCGGCGACGCCGCGCGTGAGCGCGACGGCGTCGCGGTCGATCACGAAACGGCTGAGCGCAAGCATGTCCGCCGAGGGTTCTATGCCCCACGCCTCGCCGCCGGCCTGCTGAAATCGGGCGGCGAGCTTGCCGACGCCGCAGGCGACATCGAGTGTGCGGCCGCCGGTGACGGTCCCTTCGCGGACGAGTGCGTCCTCCATGCGCTGGAACAGAAACGTGCTGTCCGGCAGGTGCTCGATCTCGAAGTCGAAGTCGTCGACTGAGTAGTCGAGATCGACCGCAGGATCAGCCGAAGGAGGTTTCTTTGATGGCGCTGAGGACAACGTAGAACTCCTCGAAGCCGCCGACGAGCGGCGCGAACCAACGTTCGGCGCGGTACTGCATGCCGCGGTCTTGATTAACGAAGCCTTCGATCACGCTCGAGAACATGCCGCGCGCGAGCGCGAGCCCGCGGGCATCGCCCCGCGCGCCGGTGAGATAGAGGCGGGCGTGCTCGATGCGGAAGCGGGCGTGGCTCTCGCAGCCGGAGTGGTTGAACCGGGGGTCGAAGTAGTTGAACGTCTCCAGCGTGTAGGCTTTGGCGTGTCTTGGGTCGCGGCTGATGGCCCAGGTGGATGACCCGTGGGGGAGGCGTATATGAACGATCGTGTTCGCTTTGCTGATCCGCCACAGCTCCTCCATGATGCCGAGGAAGTCGTCGGTGTGGGCGAGCGCGTGATCCAGGAAGATCTCGTCGGCGACGCCGTCCTTGAACGGAAGGTCCGGGCCCAGCTGTGTGATGATGTGGACGCCCGGGTGCGCGTTGGGCGCGACCCGGATCGCTCTGGAGCGGCGGGCTTCGCCTCCGAAATCGAGCCTGACGATCATTGGGTGATCTCCGCCACTTCTTCTTTTCCAAAGACACGTGTGAGGTACTCGTG
>JADFRJ010000260.1 GCA_022561355.1 Chloroflexota bacterium
ACGGCGATCTCCGGCCCGCAGCGCGTGTACACCGTCGCGTCCGCAACGCGCGTCGACTCCGCGCCTGGTGTGTTGCAGATCGTCACCTGCGGCGAGCCGCGCCGTCGTACCTCGTGCATCGCCTCCAGCGTGTCGACCGTCTCGCCGGACTGAGCGACGGACACGACGAGCGTCTCCGGCCCGACGATCGCGCTGCGGTAGCGAAACTCGGAAGCGTTGTCGACCTCCGTTGGAATGCCGGCCAGCTCCTCGAAGTAGCGGCGGCCCACCATCGCTGCGTGCAGGCTTGTGCCCATCGCGATGAGCACGATGCGTTCGATTGAGCGGAGCGTGCCGTCCGCGATGGCGAAGTCGTCAAGCTGGACGCTCGGCGGGTCGAACAGCACGCGGCCCCGGAAGGTGTCGAGAACGCACTGCGGCTGCTCGACAATCTCCTTCAGCATGAAGTGTTTGTAGACGCCCTTCGCCGCGGCAACGGGGTCGAGGGGGACGGTCTGCGGCTCCTTGTCGATCGGGTTGCCTTCGGCGTCCCAGTAGCGCACGGCTTCGCGCGTCACTTCGGCCAGCTCGCCGTCCCCGAGGAACACGACACGGTGCGTCTCCGGCAGCAGCGCGGGCAGGTCGCTCGCGATGAAGTGCTCGTTCTCGCCGTATCCGATGACGACGCCGCCGGCGTTGCCGACGCGCGCCGCCACGAGCCGGTCCGGCTCGTTCTTGCTGAACGCGACGATCGCGTGCGAGCCATCGATGCGAGCGATCGTCTTTCGTAACGCCTCGTGTAGCTCGTCTCCATGATTGAGGTTCGTTTCGATGAGGTGGGCCAGGACCTCGGTGTCGGTCTCAGAGGTTAGGCCGTGCCCCTGCGCCATCAGCTCCTGACCGAGGTCTAGGTAGTTCTCGACGATGCCGTTGTGGACGACGGCGACCTCCTCGCCGCAGTCTTGCTGAGGGTGCGCGTTCTCGTCTGAGGGCTTCCCGTGCGTGGCCCAGCGCGTATGCGCCAGACCGATCGTGCCGGGAGGATGGACGCCCTCCAGGCTGGCCGTCAGCTTCGCGATCTTGCCTTGTTGCTTCGTGAGGTGTAGCTGGCCGTCGCTGTCAAGAACAGCGATACCGGCGCTGTCGTATCCGCGGTACTCAAGGCGCTGGAGGCCCTCCAGCAGTAAGGGACTGGCCTCCCGTGTGCCCGCGTACGCGATAATGCCGCACATGCAGCACTCCTTTCGATCTTCGCCACCAGCGTGCCACGAACAGCGTCGCGGCGCGATCGGCGTGGATGGTTGCGTTCGGAGTCGTGCGTCTGTTGGCTTGCGCGGGTTGCGTGGGGCAGGGGTTGCAGCATCCCCCGGTACGTTGGACGGACTTTGTCAGGGACTCTCATCCCTGGTTTGTACCGGCCATGACGACTGTACAAGCCGGGAGGCCATCCGCCGAAATGTTCGATCGACCTCCTCCTCGTCATCCCGACCCGGCCGGTCGGGACCTGGCGCTTACTCTACCTTGGCTGGCGTCGCTCCGCGCGCTCTGCCGTACCACCTCCTTTGTCTCGACCCGGCGTTCGCCCAGCGAACGGCAAGGCCTTCTAGCTTTGACCGGTAGCCGGCTGCACAAGGGCTAGCTTCAGCTAGCCCCATTATCGCTCAGTTCCCGCAGACGCGCTACTACCGCGTCGATCGCGGAGTCTGGCGTCGATGCGCCGGCCGTGACGCCGATGCGTTCGTGGCCTTCCAGCCACGCGGCCTGGATATCGTCGGCCGACTCTACCTGGTGGGCGATCGTGCCTTCCTCGCGTGTGACCTCGGCCAGGTGGTGAGTGTTGGCGCTTTCACGCCCGCCGATGACGATCATCATGTCTACCTGGTGCGCCAACTCTCGTGCGGCTGCTTGCTGGCTCGTCGTGGCGTTGCAGAGCGTGTTAATCACGCGGAGTTCGCTGATCACGTCCATGCGCTGCTCCAGCAGCGCGCGCACAAAGTCCGCAAAGTGGCTCTCGGTCTCGGTCGTCTGCGAGAGCACGCCGATGCGCGTCGGCATGTCGGACGGCAGCGAAGGAATGTCGTCGATGCTAGGGATGGCGTAGGCGTTGCCGTCCGCCCAGCCGAGCACGCCTCGCGTCTCCTTGTGGTCCGGGTCGCCGAACACGATCACCGCAAAGCCTTCCTCGGTGAGGCGCTTGGCCCACTGCTGCGAGCGTGTGACGATCGGGCAGGTCGTATCGAGGACGGATACGCCCTTGTCCTCCAGCTCCTGCACGACAGCTTGGCTTACGCCGTGCGCGGTGATGGCGACCGGCTGGCTGCTGACGTCCTCCAGCGAGGCGATGACATCGAGCCCGCGCTCCTTGAGCTGTGCGACGACCTGGGGGTTGTGCACGACTGAGCCCAGGCTCACCATGTGGCTCGTCTCTTCCGTGGCTTCTTCCATCATGTCTACGGCGCGACGAACGCCGAAGCAGAAGCCCATCTCTTTTGCCAGGAGGATTTCCATCGTATCTCCAGTATATCGCTCTGGTCTGTGGAAAGGAGCTAGCCCTGCATGGGTGTGTTGGCCGCCTCCTCTACCGTATCGGCGTAGACTCCCCGATACTCCGGCGGCAGCAGCTCCGCAATCTTGCGCATGATCAGCTTGGTAGCTTCCGTGGCCGCTTCGCTGTTGATCTTTTCGACTGGCTCTAGTGTGAACGGCTCACCCAGCGTGACCGTGAGGTGCTTGATACCGAACGGCTTGATGAAGACCCACGGCCAGGTGATCTGCTCTGTGCCCGTGATGGCGGCGGGAAGGATCGGCGCCCCTGTGCGCAGCGCGATGAGCGCCGTGCCGGGATGGCCCTTCGTCAGGCCGCCTGTGCGGCTGCGCGTGCCTTCAGGGAACATCACCAGCATGTTGCCTTCGTTCACGATATCGGTCGCGGCGCGGATGGCGGAGAGGTCCGCGCCTCCTCTGCTGACGGGAAACGCGCCGAACGCGCGGAAGCCGAGGCCCAGGATAGGCCAGCTCATCATCTCCCGTTTCGCCATGAATACTGGAAAGCGTGAGAACGCCAGCGCGATCACCGGCGGGTCGGCGTTGTTGAGGTGGTTGCTCGCGACGATGAGCGGCCCTTCGGCGGGCGCGTTCTCCCGTCCGATGATATCGAACC
>JADFRJ010000261.1 GCA_022561355.1 Chloroflexota bacterium
CGTCGTCCTCCACGCCTTGGTGCGCGGAGAACGTGTCGTGGCAGGTCGCCGCGCGCACGCCGGGCACCTTATTCGCCGCGACACAGGCGCCCACGCCGCTGCCACATAACAGCAGCCCGCGCTCGGCCTCGCCGCGCATGACCGCCTCGCCTACGGCCTGTGCGTAGTCAGGATAGTCCACGGCCTCTGTGCTGTCCGTCCCCAGGTCCAGCACCTCGTGGCCGAGCGACTCGAGCTCGGCGATTGCCGGCGCTTTCAGCGGAAACCCTGCGTGGTCCGCGCCAACTGCGATACGCATTTCGATCCTCTTTGGAGTAGCTGCTCTCTTGCCTCGATTCTACCAGCGCCGCCCTACATGGGCGAGACGCTCAGGCCGGCTTTTCGGCAACGAGCAAGAACCGGCTCCACGTCAGCACCAGTCCGTCCGCCGTCGAACATTCATCCTCCAACTCTAGCAAGGCGTCGAGGTCACGATCGACGTTGAAGTCAGGTATCGTCCACGGCGTCACCAGCAGCATGAACACGAAGTCTCCGAGACCCTCGTACGCCACGCGATAATCGTGCCGTTCGTTTCTACGTACCGTCAGGCCTGCTTCTTCAAATTCTGCGGTGTACTCAGCGCGGATGTCGCCGAAGTCGGTCATCCGCGGAAAGAAGCGTCGCAGCTCCTGCCAGTTGTCGTTCCCAACCTGTTGCGTCACCACACACCCTCCGGACGCGAGAACGCGCGCCACATCAGACGGCGACAGCTCCTCATGCCGGTTCATGACGAGGTCGAACGATTCCTCGGCGAACGGGAGTTGCAGGCTGCGGCACCAAACGACGTCGACGCCCAACGGCATCAGCCGCGCACGGGCCACCGGCGCATTGACGTGCCACTCCTCCGTCGCAACCATCCGCGATGGCAACGCATCGCGTAAATGCGCGACGAACTCGCCACCGCCCGTACCCAGATCGACGGCGCTCTTGGCCTTCCGCGCACACTCCCGCACGATCGCCTCGTAGTCCCACGGCGGTCCCGGTTCCAGTAGCCGGGTGCGGATCTGGGGAAACGACCACCCTTCGAACGCTTCCGCCCGCTCGATGTAGGGCCTCAATCGATCGAGTGTCGTCCTACGCTGATCTGCAGTGGTCACAGGAACATCTTATCCCACCGAATCTGCTACCGTGATAAACGAAGGAGACACTTGCCAAACCGACTCGCGAAAGAGACCAGCCCCTACCTGCTTCAGCACAAGGACAACCCCGTCGATTGGTACCCCTGGGGCGACGAGGCCTTCGAGCGCGCCCGCAGGGAGAACCGGCCCGTGTTCCTCAGCATCGGCTACTCCGCCTGCCATTGGTGCCACGTCATGGAGCGCGAGTCGTTCGAGAACGACGAGATCGCCGCGCTCATGAACGAGCGCTTCGTCAACATCAAGGTCGACCGCGAGGAGCGCCCGGACGTCGACTCTATCTACATGTCCGCCGTCCAGGCGATGACCGGACGCGGTGGCTGGCCGATGTCGATTTTCATGACGCCGGACGGCAAGCCCTACTTCACCGGCACCTACTTCCCGCCCGACGAACGCGGCGGCATGACCGCGTTCCCTCGTGTGCTGGCGGCCGCCGCCGACGCCTACCGCGACCGCAAGGACGAGGTGCTCTCGACGTCAAGCAAGATCGTCGAAGAGCTGCAGGGCCAGACCGTCGCTCACAGCAGCAGCGAACCTCTCACGCGGGAGACGCAGGCCCAGGCGTTCACGGCACTCGTCTCGATGTTCGACAGCGAACACGGCGGCTTCGGCGGGGCGCCCAAGTTCCCGCAGGCGATGGCCCTCGACTTCCTGCTCCGCTACTGGCACGAACACCAGGACGGGAACGGGGCCGAGCAGGCGCTCAACATGGTCGAGGTGACGCTCAGCAAGATGGCCCTCGGCGGCATCTACGACCAGATCGGCGGGGGCTTCGCACGCTACGCGACCGACGAGATCTGGCTCGTCCCCCACTTCGAGAAGATGCTCTACGACAACGCCCTCCTGGTGCCCGTCTACGTTCATGCCTGGCAGGTCACCGGCAAGGCGCTCTACCGGCGCGTCGCCGAGGAGACGCTGCGCTACGTCGAGCGCGAGATGCTGCAATCCTCGGGCGGCTTCTCCTCAGCGCAGGACGCGGACAGCGAAGGCGTCGAGGGCAAGTTCTTCGTTTGGGAGGCGTCCGACGTCGATGCACTCCTCGGCGAGGAGTTGGGGCGGGTCGCCCGCGCGTACTACGGCCTGACGGACCAGGGCAACTTCGAGGGCCGCAACATATTGTCGATACCGGAGCCGGAAGAAGAGGTGCTCCGGGAGCTGGGCATCTCGGCCGAGGAGCTGGCCACATCCCTCACGACGATCCGCGAGAAGCTGTTCGCCGAACGCGAGAAGCGCGTCAGGCCGGGCCTCGATGACAAGATCCTGACGTCGTGGAACGCGCTGATGCTGAAGGCGTTCGCGGAAGCTGGCGCGGCGTTCGACGAGCCGGCGTACGTCGACATCGCCCGGCGCAACGCGGAGTTCCTGCTCGATTCGCTGGTGCGGGACGGGCGGCTGCTGCGCACGTGGAAGGAGGGCAGCGCCAAGCTGAACGGCTATCTGGAGGACTACGGCTACTTGATCGATGCGCTGCTTTCGCTGTATGAGGCGACGTTCGAGCAGCGCTGGCTGGCCGATGCCGAGGCGCTGGCAGCGAGCATGATCGAGCTGTTCTATGAGGCGGACGAGGGCGTCTTCTACGACACCGGCAGCGACCACGAGCGGCTGCTCTTCCGCCCGCGCGATGTGTTCGACAACGCGACGCCGTCCGGCGGCTCCTCGTCGGCGATGGCGCTGTTCAGGCTGGCCGTGTTCACGGGCAACGCGGACTACCAGCGGGCGGCGCTCTCGTCGCTGCGGTCGGTCCACGACCTGCTGACGCGCGCGCCGGCGGGGTTCGCGAACTGGCTCTCGGCGCTCGACTTCTACCTCTCGACGCCGAAGGAGATCGTGATCATCGGCCCGCCCGATGACCCGCGCACCCAGGCGCTGCTGCGGGTGGCCCGCGGCCGCTATCTGCCCAACCGCGCCCTGGCCGGGGCGAGCAGCCCGCTCGCCGACGCCGCGTCGCCGCTGCTG
>JADFRJ010000262.1 GCA_022561355.1 Chloroflexota bacterium
CGGCCCATGGCGCCGTTAGGGTCCGTGATCTGCGACAGCTCGATGCGGTCCAGCCGGGCAGGTGGATCGAAGAGCGTGAGCTGGCCGGTGTAGCCATACTGCCCGCTCTCGATCGGCGAGAAGCGCGATGCATCGAGGCCGAAGCTCTCCGCGTAGAAGGCGGCCGCGGCTTCGTGGTCGTCGATCAGGTTGGTCGCTTCGTACACGAAGCTGATCAGGCCGACGGGAGAACGCTGCGTCTCCGGGGAGAGCACCATCCGCATCCCAGGCGTCTGGTCCGGTTCGATGAACACCTGCTCGCCCTCTTCGCGCCAGGTTACGTTGTGGTCCGTCAGGCGTGAACAGAGAGCGGAGAGCGTTGGCGATGAGAACCCGGCCGCGAAGATGCCCTCCCCCCACTGGTCCAGGTGCTGCTGAACCAGGCCATCGCCGTCTGGCTGGAGCAACTCGAACTCACTGATGCCCGCTTGCACCACGGTGCGGCGGGCGCCTAACAGGTTTACGCCATCTTCCTTCGAGACCTCCGCGCCCAGCAGGTCTCGAAACGTCTCGGCGGCCTTCGCTCGATCGTGGACTGCGAGTTGGATACGGTCTAGGTAGGTAAGCATGGATCGACTCCTTTGCTGCGTGGCCACAGGGTAGTTTGAGCGCGCCCCCGCGTCAAGACGTCTGGCTCGCTCGACGCCAGCCGCGATAAGCTGACTCCATGGAGAGCGAGGCCGAACCGACGGCCGGCCCTGAGCTACCTTGGGCAACGGCCGCCTATCAGCGGCTGCTAAACCTACTGCCCCAAAGCCGCAGGGGAAAACTTCTGCTGGCGATATTGGTTGGCGGTTTCGTGATGGGGCTGTCCATCGGAATGCTGATCCTGCCGATCTGGGTGGACCTGAGCGAGGAGCGCTTCGCCACGTTCGGCTACTCCGGCGTGTTCCTTGCGAACCTGGCGAGCACGGCAACCGTTTTCATCCCGGTTCCAGGACTGACGGCCATCGGCCAGGCGTTGATCCTGCAGCAAGGCGCCATCCTTAACCCCGTCTATGTCGGGTTGCTGGGCGGGACGGGCATGGCCTTGGGCGAGGTGACGGCATACGTGGCCGGGAGCGTCGGCTCGGGCGTGGTGGCGGACGAGAATATCCGGGCGCCAAAGCGCGTGCGCCGGCTGGTGGAGCGCGTGATCCGTTGGGTCGATTGGCTGATGAAGCACTATGGATTCATCACGCTGTTAGTGCTCTCAGCGATCCCAAACCCGACGTTTGAACTGGCCGGAATCACCGCTGGAGCCTCCCGAATGAACTTCTGGCGCTTCATGCTGGCCGTATTGATTGGCAAGAACATCCGCGGCCTGGCGTTGGCCTTTGCGGGCGCGAACGGCGTCAGCGTCCCGTTCCTGACGTAGGCTCGGTCGAGGGTTCTTACATGGCACAAGAGAGCAGCAGGAAGTGATGTTCGAATCCATCGACGAGGCGCTGCTGGATCGTATCATCGGCTTCAGGTAAGTGCGACTAGAAATCCAGCTGAGTGCCATAGCACCACTACTAGGACAGGAGTTGTGAGCCGTATCTACTGCGGTGCATTCTGCTCGACCGCTCGTGGAGCAGATCTTCGCCGTTTGCGACAGGCTCACGGTTGTTGGAAGTCCGGCATGTGAGATCGGCTAGGAGGTCGGCAGGTCTCCGAATCGGTCGTATTCAGCGTCTCCTGGTCGCCAAACCGCCGTGATGTCATGCGGCGGAATGGCGGTTCGAAAGTGCACGTTAGCCCGGGCATCCGTCAACTCAAGAAGACGCCCTACAAACACCTTGCTGAGTAGAGGATACACTGCGTGAGTCTGCTGCCCTGCGCTCAGATCGATACTTGCTACAACAATGGATGGCTTCCCAAGGCACCTCACGCGGTTTGGAAGCGTCGCAGCGCGCTTGGACTTACTAAACGCCTCGCCACCCCACCAAGTCAATAGCTTTTCGAAGCCAGGAGCCCGATCCGTCAAATAGCGCTCAGGGAAAAATAGAGAAGTTTCACCGCCTCGGCCTTTCTCCTCGCCAGTGGCGTAGACGTGCGAAGCGTGGAGTTGATCGCGGTCATCTTCAGAGATGCAAGAGTGGTCAAAGGCAGCGTCGATTCGCTCTTTGACGAGCTCCTTCGATAGCGATCGCAGACCCTGCGCTCGTATCATCCGAACCTCATGGTCGAGCAGTCGAGTCGCATGAAAGGCGCGAACGAGCCAGCCGGTGAGAAGTGCGCGGAAGTCGTCCTCATCGTCGAGAGGGACATCTAGATCGTTTGTGTATTCGGTGCTGCCAAGTAGTTGATCGGCTAGCATCTGCGCGTGTTCACCCAGCGTCGATGGCCAAGTGGATGGGTTATCAACGTCCACCACCATGGCCGGATCTGTGGGGAACACCTCCTCGCTCACCACGCCCCGCTCGGTGTTAGAGTTCCAGGATGCGGAAGTACATCGGGTCGCGGACGCCGCGCAGCCGGCCGAAGGCCTTGAGCACCTCGCGGACGGCGCCGTCGGGCGCGGGGTCGATCTCGATGTAGTCGGGCATGTAGCGGTCGCGGCCGTAGACGAACTCCTTGATGTTGACTACCGACTGCACGTTGACCTTGTGCCGCGCGAGGATGTCCAGCTTCTTCGCGTAGATGCCCTTGACGTCCGGCGAGACCGAGCGAATGTAACCGCGCGTCTTGACGCGGTCGAAGTTGCCGGGCGCTCCACCACGGCGGGCCGATGGCACAGGGGGGCCGGCGTTGGCTCCGGCGCCTCTGGAGCGGAGGACGGCCGCCGCGATCTCCCGGACATCGCTGGCGATAGAGATGGCCGTCGGCTTGGGGCCGGCGCCCAGGCCCTTGATGAACTGCGTGCCCAGGCGGCGGCCTTCCAGCGTGATGCCGTTGAAGTTCTGTTCCACCGCCGCCAGGTCCCCGAGCGGGCCGTCCGTCTCGATCAGAGCGGGGTGCACGCGCAGCGTGGGCCGGCGTCCGGTCCGTTCGGCCACGCCGACGAGCTTGAGTGCGTACTTGCCGCCGAGGTAGCGCTGGTGATGGAGGAAGTAGAAGTCGGAGGCGAGGATGCGCTGGCTCAGGTCCCAGATGCCTTCGCAGTAGATGTCGTTCGGGTCGAA
>JADFRJ010000263.1 GCA_022561355.1 Chloroflexota bacterium
TAGCGGCTGAAGTCGCCGCCCGGCACTTCAACGCGGATCACGCGGGCGCCCAGGTTCGCCAGCACGCCGGTCGAGTAGGGCGCGGCGATCCACTGCGAAAAATCGACGATGGTGATGCCGGCCAGAGGCCCCTCACTGGGCGCAGGCGCGGCCCCGTTCGCTTCGCTTGCGCGGGGGCCGAAGCTTGCGTCGTTGTGTTCGCCGAGCTGGGGCGCGGGCGCTCCGATCGTCGTGTCGTTCGCAGAAAAGCGCACCAGCGCGCCCACCTGCTTGGTGGGCTGGCCGTCGAGGCCCGGCACGTCGACGACGTTGCCGTTGTGGAGCACCTGGCGGTGCGTGACCGCCTCTCGTGGCCAGCGGATGCGCTCTACCGCGACGTTCTCGAACGTATCGAAGATGGCTCGCCACTCGTCGTACGTCTTCGAGCGCACGCGCTCCAGGACGATCTCCCAGAGCGCCTCCGAGTCCGCTTCGTCGGCGACGGCCGGCAACTTGGCGAAGCGTTCGTCGCCGTAGACGTCCAGCAGGTCCAGCGCCTGCATCTGCGCGAAGCAGAGATGATCGATTGTGTTCGCGAACTGGAGCCAGACGCCGTCCTTGGTGACCGCAGTCAGGTAGTTGGGACGCGGTACGCGGAACGAAGGCCGGTGCACCTCGCGCGGGTTGTACGTCTTCGACTCGTCGCTCTTGTCGCTGCCGAGCTGCTGGCGGCGGCCCATGAGCTGCTGCAGGAACATCGTCGCGGTCTGTCCCTCCGCCTCCGGCCCCTGCTCGCGTAGCTGGTGCCCGATCCAGAGGATCAGGTCGTAGGGGAGCAGCGACGCCAGCAGCGATACGCTCACCTTCTGCCCTCGGCCCGTGGAGCGGCGCTTGTGCAGCGCGGCCAGGATGCCCTGCACGGTCAGCATCCCCGCCGAGTACGAGGCGCAGGCGACGGCAGGGTAGCCGGGCCCGTCGCGGTCCGCGATACGCTCGAACATCATCATGCGTCCGAACTTGGCGCAGACCAGCGCTTCGTAGCCCTTCAGGTGGCTGAATTTGCCCTCTTCGCCAAATCCCGTGATCGCGGCGTAGATCGCCTGTGGGTTCACTTGGTGTACCTGCTCGTAACCGACGCCCAGGCGCTCCGCTACGCCGGGCCGGAACGACGTCACCACTACGTCGGCGTCGCACACCAGCTCCAGCGCGCGCTCCCGTCCCGCGTCCGTCTTCAGGTCAAGAGCGATGCTCTTCTTGCCGCGGTTCCACGCCTGGAACGCCGGCATCGAACGCGCGGGGTCACCGCCGGGCGGCTCGATCTTGATCACGTCGGCGCCGTTGTCGGCGAGGATCATCGTCGCGAGCGGCCCCGCCATCCACGAGCTGAAGTCGACGACGCGCAGGCCGTCGCACACTGGGCGCAGGCGCTCGCTCATGCGCCGGTCCCGTGCATGGGCAGCGCCAGCGTCGCCGTGCAGGGCGTTACGGGGCCGTCCTGCGTCGCGATCGTGACGTCCAGGTCGATGCGGTGCTCGGCGTCTTGCTCGTACTTCTTCGTGACGCGGCCGGTGATGATCATGTCGTCCCCTGCGCAAACGTTCCCTCGCATGGCGATCTTCATCTTGCGGACCGTGCTCTTAGGGCCGGCCCAGTCGGTGAGGAACCGGCTGATCATGCCCATGTTGAACGGGGTGTTCACGAACACGTCCTTGGCATTGGAGCGCTCCCGCGCGTAGTCGCGGTTCGAATGCTGCGGCGAGAAGTCGCGGGTCGCCGAGGCCAGGTAGGCGGCTCGCGTGGTCGTGTACGGCATGATCAGCTGCGGCAGCTCGTCGCCTTCGGTCACGTCTTCCCAATGGCGGTCGACGTACTCGGGCGGTTGGTAGCCCGTCTGGCCGCCCTTGATCATCTCTTCGACCGCCGGGCTCCAGCCCGCGCCCGATGTCGCGTCAACGCCGGCGGGCTCCCGGCCGTAGCCGAAGCCCGTCATGCGCTCTCGCACGATCAGCTCGCCGTTCTGGTCGCGGTAGAGCCGGTCCATGGTCCAGAAGTGACCTTCGCCCAGCCGCGTCTTCTTCCACGGCGAGATCGATACCAGCCGTTGGCTGACGCTGATCCGATCGCCGACCTCCGCCGCGCGGTGGTACTCCAACTCAACGTCGGAGATGATGCCGACCGGCAGGTCTAGCAGCTCCTTGATCGTGTAGTGGATGTGCGGCGGGGGCTCGCGGCCTTCAGGCGGCCACGGCCAGCGGAGCGGCATCGTGAACGTCGTCATAATCGACCCCGGTGGGGCGACTAGGCCGCCGTGGCCCTGCGAGGTCGCGTAGGCTTCGTCCAGGTAAAGTGGGTTGCCGTCCTCCAGCGTCTCGCACCAGTGGCGGATCAGGTATTCGCTGACCACCAGCGGAGCCGCCTCCGGCGCCGACTCCTCCGTCAGAGCTAGAAGCTTTCGCTTCGTCTCTTCAGAGAGGTTCTCAGGAACGTAGTCCAGCGATGGCATCGCCCTAGCGGTCCAGGATCTCCTCGGCGATGATGTCCTCCCAGAAGCCGGTGCCGCCCATGGAGAGCTGGTATTGCTTGCCGCGGCGAAGGAACAGCGTCGTGTCCATGCTCTCGTCGTAGCCGATCCCGCCGTGGATCTGCGCGCCTAAGTCGGAGGCCTTCCTGAACGTGTCGCCGGCGAAGGCCTTCGCCTTCGCGACGATCTCACGAGACGGCTCTCCTTCGTCGAGCGTCCAGGCTGCGTAGAACACGGTCGTGTCGGCGGCCAGGATCTCGGTGATCGAGAGCGCCAGATAGTGCTGGATCGCTTGGAAGCTGCCGATTGGCCGGTCGAACTGGATGCGCTCCTTGGCGAACGCCGTTGTCGTCGCGTGGATGCTCTCAGACGCGCCCACCATGTAGCCGCAGAGCGCCACCACGCCGCGCTCGATGACGCCTTCCAGTGCGTCCCACGCCTTGCCGGGCGTTCCGATGACGTCCTCAGGCGCGACCTTCACGCCGTCCAGTTTCATCTGGAACTGGCGGTCGCGCGCCATCGTATTGAGGGGCTCGAGCTGGATATTGACGTCGTTCGGGTCGACGAGGAACATCGCAAGGCCGTCGTTCGCGGGCGGCTCGCCCG
>JADFRJ010000054.1 GCA_022561355.1 Chloroflexota bacterium
ATTCCGGTGGTTATGGCACGTTCCGAGGCGGCCTCGGACACACGGCCGTCTGGATGGTCAAGAACACGCCGGGCATCGAGTACCAGTGTGGCTGCGCCGGCATGCGCAGCAAGGTGCTCGCCAACCACGGCATGTTCGGCGCCTATCCAAGCTGGCCGGACCGCGGGAGCTACGCGCACGATACCAACCTGAAGGAATTAATCGAGAAGCAGCAGCCGCTCGTGCACGAGCGCGGCGATCCTGAAGACCCGATCATGGCGAACATTCTCACCGCGAAGGTGTTGGAGACGAACATCATCACGCCGTTCATCACGCCGGAGCTACTCCAAGAATACGATGTGATTATGCACCCGATCTCCGGCGCGCAGGCGCTCGGCGACCCGCTGGAGCGCGACCCAACCGAGGTGGCGCTGGACCTGACCAAGGGCTGGACCCGCGAGCGAATCGCGTCCGACGTCCACGGTGTTGTCGTCAGTTACGACGAGGCTGCGAAAGAGTACAAGGCCGATGAAGCGGCGACAGAGAAGAAGCGCGACGAGATGCGACAGGCGCGCAAGGACCGCAGCATACCGTTCAAGGAGTGGTGGGCGCAGGAGCGCGAGAAGGTGCAGGCGAAGGAAAACATGGACTCCGCCGTCCTCGATATGTGGCGCAGCTCGATGGAGCTGTCGCCGGAGTACGGCGCCGAGCTACGGGCGTTCTGGAAGCTGCCCGAAGACTTCACGTTCTAGGAGGCCGACATGCCAGAATACGACATCGGCGAAATCGAACAGCTGATCGACGGACAGCTCCCGTGGCCGCGCGTTCAGGAGATCATGAAGGGCGCCAAGGACGTAGACCGCTTTGAGAAGTGGGTCAAGATCCTGCAGGGCCGCGTGTCTTGGCCGGAGCCGATCTTGCTCCCGTTGACGCCAGCTTTGTTCATCGTTCAGAAGGAGAACAACGAGCGCGTGGTCAAGTGCAAGTGCGGCCAGGAGTTTGGCGACTACCGCGTCAACTGGAAGCTCAGCGCTGCGATCTACGTCCGCGAGTCCGAGGAGGACTTCAAGGAGATCTACCGCGGCTCCGAGCAGCCGGACCCGGCTTGGACGCAGGTCCGCGAGTACTCTTGTCCCGGCTGCGGAACCATGCTTGAGGTCGAAGCAGTCCCACGTGGAACGCCGCCCGATTTCGATTTCCTGCCGGACCTGGACACCTACTACAAGGAGTGGCTTGGCCGTCCGCTGCCGGACGAGCAGGAGTTCACCGACAAGACGCTCGAGACCGTCGCCAAGTGGTCCTGAGCCCCGCGAGCTAGGGTACGCGCATGACCAAGGCGCTCGACGGGCTCGTCGTTCTCGATACGACCACTGAGTTCTGGGCGGCGCTGGGCGTGGCGCTGCTGGGCGACTTCGGCGCCCACGTCATCAAGATCGAGCCGCCATCGACCCGTCGCGAGGCGAACGCGGGTACGTGGGACCACCTCAACGAGCTGGCGAACCGCAACAAGCTCAGCCTAGCGCTGGACACGGAACCGGCTGCAGGGCGCGCGGCCCTTGAGGCCCTGGTGAAGAAGGCCGACATCTTCGTCGCGGACAGACCGATACCCGATCTGGAGCAGCGACGGCTCGACTACGCGAGCTTGGCCGCACTCAAGCCGGACCTGATCTACGCGCATGGCTCAGGCTATGGGCCCGCGGGCCCCGACCGCGACGCGCCCGCCATCGACGAGTTGGCGGCGGCTCGCACAGGCATCATGCCCATCCTCCAACAGCCCGGCCAGCCTCCGGTCTACACCGAGGCCGGCCAGATGTATTCGAGCGTGATGCTCGCCTTCGGCGTGATGGCGGCGCTGCGCCACCGCGCGCAGACGGGCGAGGGCCAACAGGTGAACGTCTCGCTCTTCGCCGGCAACATGTACGGCGCCAGCCTGGACATCCAGGCCTACCTCGCCATGGGCGGCGAGCGCTTCCTCCAGCCCGTCTCCCGCCTGGACGCCGGCAACCCCATGTCGGGCGTCCTCTATCGCGCCTCCGACGGCCGCTGGGTGACGCTCACGATGCCGGACACCGACCGCTGGTGGCCGGACCTGGCGGCGATCACCGGCCTGGACGTTGATGACGAGCGCTTCAACAGCCACGAGAAGCGCTGCGAGGTGAACCGGCTGGAGCTGCTGAGCACGCTGGAGGACGCCTTCAGCAAGCAGCCGTCCGATCACTGGCGCACGGAGCTGAACGCCCGCCAGATGTCGGCGGACGTGATCGAAGATTACGGCTACCCGGAGGGCGATCGGTCGGCCGTGCGCAACCGCTACATCATCGACATCGAGGACGAGCGCCTTGGCACGCTGAGGTCGGTCGGCTTCCCGATCCACATGAGCGAGAGTCCGGCGGAGCTAACGAAGCGCGCGCCAACGCTCGGCCAGCACTCGGCGGCGGTGCTGAGCAAGACGCTGGGCTACTCCGCAGACGAGATCGCGCAGTTGCAGACCGATGGCGTCATCGCGGGGGTCTCCGATGGCTAACGCGCTCGACGGCATCCGCGTCATCGACCTGACGGTCTGGTTCCAAGGTCCGGTTGCCGCGCAGCACCTGGCCGACTTCGGCGCGGAGGTGATCAAGGTCGAGCGGCCGCAGGGCGGCGACCTGGCGCGCGGGGTGCGCTCCATCAAGGCGGTGCCCGTGGGCGATTGGAACCAGTACTTCCTCGTGATCAACCGCAACAAGAAGAGCATGGCTGTCGACCTCAAAGAGGCTGGCGGCCGCGAGATCCTGCACAAGCTCGTGAAAGAGTCGGACGTCTTCCTCTCGAACCTCAGCTCCGAGAACCTGGCTGCCTGGCAGCTCAGCTACGAAGAGCTGCGCGAGATCAACCCGCGCCTCGTCTACGCCATGAACACGGGCTACGGGCCGTTCGGCGAGATCACGAAGCCATCGTTCGATATGACGGTGCAGGCGCTCACGGGGCTGATGGCCCGCCAGGGCGAGCCCGGCCAGCCGCCGATCTATCTCGGCATGGGCTCCGGCGACGCGATCGGCGGCCTGATGGCCGCGCTTGGCATTTTGATCGCGTTGCAGCAGCGCGATGTCACCGGCGTGGGCCAGTACCTGGACGCTTCGCTCTACGGCGCGCAGCTCTTCCTGGGCGCGCCCAGCTTGCAGGGCTACCTGGCGGGCGACAAGACGCTCGCGCAGCAGCGCTCGCGGACGGACGCGCCCAACCCGCTCTGGAACATGTACGAGGCGAGCGACCGCTGGCTGATGCTCTGCTTGGAAAACGGCGACGAGCATTGGTCGCAGCTCTCCGGCACGCTGGACGACGAGGCGCTCGCGGGCGATGAGCGCTTCGCGACGGACACGGGGCGGAGCGGGCATCACGCGGAGCTGATCGCGGCGCTGGACGCAGCGATCGCCAACCAGACGGCCGATGAGTGGATGGAGCGCTGGCGGCCGCTTGGCATCCCGGCCAGCCCCATCGGCAATCTGGAGGAGTTGGCGAACGACCCGCAGGCCTGGGAGAACGACTACTTCGTCGAGACCTACTGCGAAGAGGTGCAGCGCGATGTCAACGTGCGCGGGTTGCCGGTGGGCCTGAGCAAGACGCCGGGCTCGGTGCGCACACTAGGCCCGGAGCTGGGCCAGCATACGGAAGAGATCCTCACCGAGACGCTCGGCTACAGTTGGGAGCAGGTCGTCGAGTTGAAGGAGCAGGGGGCGATTCTCTAGCATGGCCGATGAGGAGCGTGGCCCGCTCGTTGGTCTGACCGTCCTCGACACCGCGACGATGCTCGCGGGACCCTATGCCGCAACGCTCCTGGGGGACCTCGGCGCGGACGTGATCAAGGTCGAGCCTCCGCGCGGAGACGACACCCGCAGCCTCGGGCCGGAGCGCGGCGGGGAGCGGGCGCCGTTCATCAGCGTCAACCGCAACAAGCGCAGCATCGTCCTCGACCTCACGCGGCCCGCCGACAGAGAGGCGTTCGGGAAGCTCGCCGCGACCGCGGACGCCGTGATCGCGAACGCCCGGGAGCCGGCCCTCTCGCGCCTCGGCCTCGGCTACGAGCAGGTCCGCGAGCACAGGCCGGACATCATCTGGGTCGGCGTGACCGCGTTCGGCGTCGATGGCCCGTACGCCGGGCGGCCCGGCATCGATTTCATGGCGCAGGGCATCGCGGGGCTCGTCGCTCTCAACGGCGACCCCGATCGCGACCCGGTCCGCGTCACGGTGCCACTCGTCGATGTCATGACGTCGCTCCTCGTCGTCTCGGGCATCCTCGCCGCGCTGCACGAGCGCGCGAAGTCTGGCAAGGGCCAGCGCATCGACGTCTCGCTGCTCGATGCGCTCGTCCATGCGCAGGCGACAGGCCTCGCCAGCCTCTTCCTCACCGGCGAGACGACGCCCCGGACGGGCAACCGCAGCTACTACTTCGCGCCGTCCGGCGTGTTCGAGTGCGCCGACGGCAGCATGGTCTGCATCACGACCCCCTCCGAGAAGTTCTTCGCGAACCTCAGCGATGCGCTCGAAGCGGGCTGGACGGACGACGACCGCTTTCGCACGATTGAGCTGCGCCTGCAGAACGAGGATGCGCTTGAGGCCGAGGTGGCTGCTCGCTGCAAGCAGTACTCGCGCGAAGAGCTGCTCGAGCGGCTGCACGCTGCCGATGTGCTGGCCGCGCCCGTCAACGAGCTGCCGGACGTCCTGCGCGACCCACAGGTGCTCCACAACGGCATGATCCAGACGACGCAACACGCCACGCTTGGCAATCTGGACGTCACCGGCGTGCCGCTCCACCTGGGGCGCACGCCCGGCAGCGTCCGCCGCGCACCGCCCGTGCTGGGCCAGCATACGGAAGAGATCTTGCGAGAGCTGGGCTACGCGGTGGCCGAGATCGCTGAGCTAACGAAGAGGAAGTAGCATATGGTTGACGAACAAGGGGTTGACGAAAAAGGCGCTGACGAGAAGGTACCGCTCGACTACGAATCCGCGCGTGGCATGGAGAAGGAGCAGGCCGCGTTCTTCTATCGCGGGGCATCGGAGGAGGTGGCGGAGGGAGTTATCTTCACTCCGAGGCAGGGCAACAGCACCGCGTTCGTCTGCGACGACGCTATCCTGATGGTCGACACGAACCCGCAGTGGTATGCGGCCGGCACAGTCGAGGACATTCGCAAGAACCACAGCAAGGCGCCCGTGGACAGCATTATCTACACGCACGGCCACATCGACCACGTGACCGGCGCCGAGACGTTTATCGAAGAGGCCGCAAGCCAGGGCTACAAGCGGCCGCGCATCATCGGCCACGAGGACGTCAGCAAGCGGTTCGAGCGCTATCGCCAGACGCACCCCTGGCAGAACTTCATCAACAGAGTGCAGTTCAACCTGCCGGAGAGCATCGAGGCCTTCTCGACGGTGCCCTGGATCGACCCGGACACGGTCTATACGAAAGAGCTGTTCATCGACGTGGGCAAGGAGCGCTTCGAGCTGCACCACTCGCTGGGCGAAACGGACGACGAGACCTGGGTCTGGTGCCCGGGCCGCCGCGTGCTCTGCACAGGCGACACGTTCGTGTGGTCGACGCCCAACGGCGGCAACCCGTACAAGGTCCAGCGCTACGCCTATGAGTGGGCCGTCGCGCTGGAGATGATGGCCGCGCAGAAGCCGCTGCACCTGCTCCCAGGCCACGGCCCGGCCATGTCCGGAGAGGAGCGCATCCAGGACGCGCTGCTCTCGACGGCCAACTTCCTGCGCTCGATCCACGACCAGGTGGTCGCGAAGATGAATGAAGGGAAGTGGCTAGAGGACGTCATCCGCGAAATCGACCTTCCGGTCAGCGACAAGCCCTGGCTGCGCCCGATCTACGACCACCCGGAGTTCATCGCGCGCAACGTCTACCGCCTCTACGGCGGCTGGTACGACGGCGATCCGGCGAACATCCTGCCGGCGCACTCCGAGGACGTGGCCGAGGCGCTGGTGTCGGCGGCCGGCGCCGCGCCGATCTTGGAACGCGCGCGCAAGCTCCAGAGCGATGGCGAGCTGCAGCTCGCCTGCCACCTCGTCGACTTCGTGCGCAAGGGCGAGCCGGACAACGCGGAGGCCTGGAAGCTCTGGCGCGACCTCTTCGCCGCGCGCGCGGCGCAGGAGCAGTCGCTGATGGCTCGCGGCGCGTTCTACTATGCCGTCAGCCAGGCAGAGAAGCGGCTGGAGGAGTTGGGCTAGCCTTGGGCTAGCTTTCAGCTAGCTTACGCTTCGCGTTGGCTGGGCGGTGTGCGCTCTGCTTCACGATGGCGAACGTAATTCCGCCTCCTGCTATTATCAGGGCGACACGTTAGGAGGCTCACCATGGCAAGAAAAGATCGGGGCCATAGAGAAACCAAACGGCCGAAGAAAGACAAGGCGAAGAAAGGACTAGATAAGCCTGCCGTCCGCGCGCCGCTGCCGACAACGGAGGTGCGGGTGAGAACGAAACCTCCGGTCGAGAGCGACACCTAATCGGTGAAATCCGTCGCGCGGGGAATCGCTGAAGGCGTGCGGCGCTTTCTCACAAACTCCTTGCCAAACGGGAGCATTAACAAGTAGTATCTCTTGGACTTCGATTTCCAACTGACTAGAAGCTCACCCCGCCTAGTTCAAGGACGAACGATGCCACTCGTTGCTGTGCGCTGGACGACAGTGCTCGCTGCCGCCTTCGTAGCCGTCTTTGTCACTCAGGTGGGCACGTTTACCAATACCGTCGGCGTCGCCGGCCCTGCTACACAGGTCATCGTGATGGGAGACTCGCTCGCCGCCGGCTGCTGCGGCATACCGTACGATGAACGCTGGGCGACGATCTTCGCGGAGGAGACGAGCAACGACCTCGTGAACCTCGGCATCGGCGGCACAAGGTCATACGGCCTCGTCGACCAGATCTTCGACTGGCCGAGCGGTCGCTCGCAGTCGCAGCTGGATGAAGCGCTCTCGTTGCTCGCGGAGGCCACACCGGGCGCCGTCTCGGTCGTGACGCTGGGAATCGGTGCGAACGACTGGCTGTGGTTGCGTGACCCGGATGGGACCTTCTGCGCCTTCACCTCGACACCCGCCTGCGACGACTTGGTCGCACAGGCGGTCGCGGGCATCGAGGTCAACCTCCACATTGCTCTGACGGAGCTGACGGCGGCCCTTGAGCCGGACACGCACCTGCTGGTGATGACCTACTATGACATCTGGAACCAGGACAGCACCTCAGCCATGAACAACATCATTCTGTCAGAGATCGCCGAACACGGCGCGATCCATGTTGACGTCCCCAAGTTCTTGTCGGGCCATGAGTCGGAGTTCATTTCGGACGATACCGTGCACCCGTCGACGGAGGGACAACGGCTGCTCGCGAACATCTTCGTCAACGCCATTCCGCCCGATTCGGACCATGACGGCCTAGCTGATGTCGTGGAGGCCCAGTTGGGATCGGACCCAGACATGGCGGACACGGATGGCGATGGGCTGGAAGATGGGCTAGAGATTTTGGTGTACGGCTCAGACGTATTCGACCCAGATACAGACGGTGACGGCTGCAGCGACGGCGCTGAGACAAGCGACAACGCTAGCCAGGGCGGACTTCGCGACCCTCTCAATCCATGGGACTTCTATGATGTAGCAGGGTTCGGTGGCGGACCTCCTGACGGCGTCGTCGACCTTGCCAACGACCTGCTTGGCGTGATCCAGCACTATTCACCAACCGGCGCGGCGCCGTATGACGTGCGATTCGACCGCGGTCCGTCATCCGGCCCCAACCCCTGGAACATGAGCGCGCCAGACGGTGTGATCGATCTGCCGAACGACTTCCTGGGCATCGTCCTGCAATTCAACCACCGCTGTTGGTAGATACGGGTCGTCACACCGGCGCTGGTATGTCCATCCGTCGTGAGGCCAGCTAACGCGAAGCGTTAGCCAAGCTCACCGAAGGTCAGCCGTCCTGCCCCGCCTCGTACTCGTCCGCGAGGCCCTGTAACGCATCGGCGGCCTGCTTGCGCAGCGGCCAGAACTTGGCCGGGCGCTTCTCCACGAAGGCGTTGCCGCCCTCCTTGCCCTCGGGGCTGTCGAACCAGCCCGGGTACATCTCGCTGGAGATAATGCCCATTTCCTTGTAGCCGTCCATCTCCTGGTCGAACGTCGCCTTCAGGATCTCCAGGCAGCCCGGACTGACGCTCAACAGCTCCTCGCACCACTGCGCCACTTCGTCGTCCAGCTTGTCGTCCGGCACGACGGTGTTCACCAGGCCCATGCGCTCTGCCTCCTCCGCGGAGTAGCGGCGGCAGAGCATCCACATCTCGCGCGCTTTCTTCATGCCGACCACTTTCGCCAGGTACGGCACGAAGAAGCCGTCCGCTGGGCTGGAGACGCGCGGCCCGGCTTGGCCGAACTTCGCGGTGTCGGACGCAATCGTGAAGTCGCAGCAGTAGGCGAGGTGGTTCGCCCCGGCGATGCAGTAGCCGCGCACGGCGGCGATGATCGGCTTGCGGGAGCCGCGCACGATCCTGTTGTACGGGTAGCGGAAGTAGAAGGCCTCGCGCAGGCCCCAGCGCTCCCAGTCGACGTCGCCGCCCGTACCGAAGTTCTTCCCGATCGCGGTGAGCACGATGACGCCCACCATGGGGTCGTGGTTGGCGTCGTAGAAGGCGCGGAACATCTCGTCGACCGTTTTGTTGGTGACCGCGTTGTACTTCTCCGGCCGGTTGATCGAGACGCGCGCGACGCCGCCTTCTAGCTCCTTGTGATAGCGCTTCTCGTAGACGATCTCCTCGAAGTCGAGCCCTTCGCCGGTTACCTGCTCCCAGTCGGTCCAGCTCATGCTCCGTCCTCCTCCTTCAGCTTCGCGTTCCGTCGCAGCGTACTGCCACGTTGGACGCGGCGCAACGGTCGCGCCGCGCGTTGGCTTGGCGCAGCGCCGTCCAGTATAGTTGCCGCGCACGTAGTGCGCGCGCGCACAGGCGGGCGTGCAGGGCGCGCCCACATCCAAGGAGTCTTCATGGCAAGCTACGACCAGTACAAAAACATCCTGATCGACGTGAGCGACGGCGTCGCGACCTGCACGCTGAACCGTCCCAACGCGCTGAACGCCGTGACGCGGCAGATGCACAAGGAGCTGGAATCGCTCTTCGGCCAGCTCGGCGAAGACCGCGACGTCCGCGCGATCGTCCTCACCGGCGCGGGCCGCGCGTTCTGCGCCGGTGGCGACGTCAAAGAGATGGGCTCAGACGACGCGGCCGGCGATGACCGGCCCGCCGGCATCTTCGACTCGGGCGCTCGGCAGCTCGTCACGAAGCTGCTCTCGATCGAGCAGCCGATCATCGCCGCCGTTAACGGCGTGGCCGTCGGCCTCGGTGCGACGCTGGCGCTCCTCTGCGACGTGGTCTTCATGGCCGAATCGGCTCGCATCGGCGATACTCACGTCTCGATCGGCCTCGTGCCCGGCGACGGCGGCACGGTCATCTGGCCGCTGCTCGTCGGCCCCGCCCGCGCGAAGGAGTATCTGATGACGGGCGACCTGATCCCGGCGCCGGAGGCGGAGCGCATCGGGCTGGTGAACCACGTTGTCGCCGACGACAAGGTGCTCGACGACGCGCTCGCCTTCGCGGGCCGCCTGGCCGACGGCCCGACGATGGCCATCCGCTTCACAAAGCTCGCGATCCAGCGCACGGTCCTCCAGCAAGCGCTCCAGTCGATGGATCTCTCGCTCGCGCTCGAATCGATCACGGGGACGAGCCACGATTACACCGAAGCGACGACGGCCTGGAGCGAGAAGCGCACTCCCAACTTCAAAGGCCGCTAGCGGCAGACGCATGGACTTCAGCTTCGACGCGGAAGACGAGGCGTTTCGTCGCGAGATCCGCGCGTTCCTCGCGTCCGAATGGCCGGGCGGCACGGGCGACGCCGCCGTCGACAGCGACGAAGAGTACCGGGCGGAGCGCGTCTTCGAGAAGAAGCTGGCGGAACGAGGCTGGCTGACGCTCGCGTGGCCCAAGGAGTACGGCGGCCAGGGCGCGACCAATATAAGACAGGCGATCATGAAGGAGGAGTGCTCCTACGCCCGGGCGCCGATAGGGGGCGGGCCAGGCGGCCAGGCCACGGGCCTCGTCGGGCCGGCCGTGATGGCCCACGGCACGGAAGAGCAGAAGCAGCGCTTCCTGCCGCCCATCGCCTCGGGCGAGGTCTCCTGGTGCCAGGGCTTCTCAGAGCCGGACGCCGGCTCGGACCTCGCCTCCGTGCAGACGCGCGCCGAACGCGACGGCGACACATACATCCTCAACGGCCACAAGGTCTGGACGTCGGGCGCGGCCTACGCGGACTGGATCCACGTGCTCGCGCGGACCGACCCGGAGGCGCCGAAGCACAAGGGCATTTCGTACCTGCTCGTCGACATGAAATCGCCGGGTGTCAGCTACACGCCGATCCAGGAGATGACGGGCCGCTCCGGCTTCTACGAGACGCACTTCGACAACGTGTCCGTGCCTGCGACGAACCTGCTCGGCGAGGAGAACCGCGGCTGGTACGTCGCTACGACGACGCTGGGATTCGAGCGCTCCGGCATCGCGCGTGTCGGCGCAATCCGGCGCTCGTTCGACGACCTTGCGGCGCATCTTGGCGAAGGCGGCGCGGTGTCGCCGGTGCTACGGCATAAGTTGACCGATCATCGCATTGAGATCGAGGTCGCGCGCTGGTTGGCCTATCGCGTCGCCTGGATGCAGGACCACGATCTCACGCCGACGTACGAGGCGTCGATGTCCAAGCTGTACGCGACCGAAGTCGCCCAGCGGCTGGCGAACACGGCCGTCAACGCGCTCGGTTTGGGAGGGATGCTGGACTTGGATTCGTATCGCGCGGCCATGAACGGCCTGCCCGCGTTCACCTATCTGCTGACGCTCCACTGGACGATCTCGGCCGGCACCAGCGAGATCCAGCGCAACATCATGGCCCAACGCGGGCTGGGCCTGCCGCGGGGATAGAGCCTGCCTGCTATCCTTGCGCGATGGACAGGAACACCCGAATTCAACTCGCCCTCCTTCGAGAGTTGGGCCAGCTCCTCGACGCCGCCCACATACGCTTCTGGCTGCGTGGCGGCTGGGCGCTCGACTTCCACGTTGGCCAGATCACGAGAGAGCACAGCGACATCGACCTGGTGGCCCGCTACCGCCAACGCTCGCGCATCCGCAAGCTCCTCGAGGAGCACGGCTACCGCGTCGTGGAACTTGGTGATCTGGCGTCGATCCACTTCTCGAAGCGAGGTCAAGACGTGGCGCTAGCCTTTACCTGGTCGGAGGAGATGGCGCGAATGGTTACACCAGGCCGCGAGTGGCTGGGCCATCCGGGCCTCCGATGGCCGGACGACGCCTTCATTAATCGGCGGTACTCGCTCCGTAGCATCGAGTGTCGCGCCATGAGCGTCCAGAGCCTACTTGCGGAAAAAGAGAACTATGAACGATATTCGGGACGGCCGCTGCGCGAGAAGGATCTCGTGAGCATCAAGCTTTTGCGTTCGTTGCTCTCGTAGCTAAGAGCGCCCCAACTGTCTAGTACATAGTATGTTGCTAGCGAAACGGAAGCAGAGGAGCCGGGAGATAAATGGCAGGCGAACGGAACAAACCAGGCGCTCTCGCTCGGCTCGCGGAGGAGTTGGTGCCTGGCAGCCGGGTCATACGGACGCGCCGTCTGCGAGGAGGTATCGGTGCCCGGATGCACGTTCTCGACATCGAGCAGGCGAACGGGACGCGCCTCAAAGTGTCGCTGCGCCGTTTTACGCGGGATCATCGTTTTTCGAAAGCTGACCACGTAGCACACGAATACAGGATTCTGCAGTTCGTCGAGGAGGCTGGAATCCCGGCGCCCCGGCCGCTCTTGCTGGATGCCGAAGGGCGCTTGTTCGGTATGCCAGCGATGGTACTAACGTACCTACCCGGCCGACCGCTCTACAAGCCGCGCGACGTGAAGTCATGGGTCGACCAATTGGCAGACTCACTCCTAAAGCTACACGCTTTGACAAACGCTCAGGTCGATCTCTCT
>JADFRJ010000055.1 GCA_022561355.1 Chloroflexota bacterium
GTGACGTTCGCGCCGCCCAGCTCCAGGGCCAGCGACTGCGTGAAGCCGATCACGCCGAACTTGGACGTGCAGTAGTGCGCCAGGCCCGGCGCGCCCTTCTTGCCCGCCATCGATGAGAGGTTCACGATGCGGCCGGCGTCGCGCTGGACGAGCTGCGGGATGCAGGCTTTGCTGGCGAGGAACATGCCGGTCAGGTTCACGCCGATCACGCGGTCCCACTCCTCTTCGCTCATGGTGACGACCGGAGCGACGCCGACGACGCCCGCGTTGTTCACCAATATGTCGATACTGCCGAACTTGTCGACCGCCGCCTGCGCCATCGCCTGGCAGTCGGCGAATACGCGGACGTCCGTCTGCACGGAGATCGCCTGCGCGCCTTCCGCCTCGACCAGCTTGCAGGTCTCCTTCACGTCGTCCGCGACGGCCGGCAGGTCGGCGACGACGATGTTCGCGCCCGCCTTGGCGAGTTCCAGCGCGATGCCGCGCCCGATACCGCGCGCGCCACCGGTGACGATTGCTGTCTTGTCCTTCAGGTCCATGTTCCCCTCCTCTTTTGTCCTGTCAGGCTTCAGCCGGACCGTGGGAGATTGTAGGCGCGGGTCTTGAGACCCGCGCTGTCGGGGTCTGAAGACCCCGACCTACGTTTCCCGTGATCCGGCCCGTGAGCCCCGCGGCGTCCTCATCTCAAGAGGTCTCGCGCGATCCTAAAAACAGTCGGGCAGGCTGGTGAAGCGCCAGACGTCTCCTTGCTGCTCCAGCTCCCACATCCGCTCCACCTCTTCCGCGCCGCCGTCACGCTGGATCAGCAGGCCGACGGCAACGGTAACGACACTACCTTCCTCCTGCGGAAAGGTAAACGATCGGAGCTGCACATCGCTCCCCCGCGCGAACAGCGCCTCCAGCTCGGCGTCCGAGACGCTGCCCGAGACGAGGCTGGCCAGCAGTTCGCCGTCCTTCCGCCGGCAGGCCGTGACGGCGGTCTCGACGATCGTCTTCGGCTCGCCTAAGACGGGCGTCGACGTTGGCGTCGGGGCGGGAGTGCTGGTGGCGCTCGGCGTCACGATGCTCGGCGCCCCGCCGCCGCCGCAGGCGGTCAGCGCGAGGACGGCCGCGAGCATGACCAGGGCGGCCGTTCGCGCGGCCGCGTGCCGCCGCGCCCCTAGCCCAGCGCGCCCTGCGATCGGAGCTCCTCGATCCGGTCCCACGAGTAGCCCAACTCCTGCAGCACCTCTTCGGTGTGCTCTCCCAGCTCCGGCGCGGCGGGCGCTATCTTGGCGGGCGTCTCGCTGAAGCGCCAGGGCGCGCCGACGACGGGGAGCCGGCCCTGCGTCGGGTGGTCGACGTCGACGATGTAGTCGTTCGCGCGGACCTGGGGGTCGTCGATCAGGTCTTCGTATGTCGCGACCGGCGCGCAGATGCAGTCTGCTTCCTTGAGCAGCTCCATCCACTCGTCGCTGGTCTTCTTGAGGAACGCCTCGTCGAGGATCTCGTACAGCTCCGCCATGTTCCCCATGCGGACGCCGTATCCGGCGAAGCGCTCGTCGTGCTCGATCTCCGGCAGCTCCAGCGCCGCGCAGAACTTGGGCCAGCGGTTCTCCGGCAGCCCGCCGACGACGACGTAGGAATCGGAGGTTTGGAAGACGCGCCAGATCGTCGGCAGGTACGCGTGGCCACGGCCGGCCCTGCCCAAGTCACGATGCGTGATGTAGTGCTGAATCTCCCAGGCCTGCATGGCGATCTGGCCGCCCAGCAGCGACGTGTCGATGCGCTGGCCCTTGCCGGTGCGCTCGCGGGAGTAGAGCGCGCTGATCACGGCGGTCGCCAGGTTGAGCGCGCCCACGTAGTCCGCGATGGCGGCGCCCGCCGGCAGCGGATAGCCGCCGGCCTCGCCGGTGACGCCGACGATGCCGCCCTGAGCCTGCGCGGCGAGGTCGAACGCCGGGTGTTTGGCGCGCGGCCCCTCAGGGCCCCAGCCGGAAGCGTGGCCGTAGATGATCTGCTCGTTGCGGTCGCGCATCTCATCGTAGCCGAGGCCCAGGCGCTCCATGACGCCGGGACGGAAGTTGTGGATGGCGACATCCGTCTTGGCGGCAAGGTCGAGGCAGATGCTGACGGCCTCTTTGTTCTTGAGGTTGAGCGACATGCTGCGCTTGCCGCGGTTGTGGGCGAGGAAGTAGGGGCTGAAGCGCTCCTCGCCTACGGAGCCGATCACGCGCCCGAGGTCGCCGAACTGCGGCGGTTCGACCTTGATCACCTGGGCGCCCATGTCGGCGAACACCAGCGACGCCTGCGGGCCTTGCTGAAAGACGGTGAATTCGAGGACGCGTACGCCTTCCAGGGGTCCCATGCCGGCTCCTTTCGCTGTGGTGCGCCCCTCAGCCTACAGAGCATCGTGCAGGACTACAAGGTGGCGACCTTCGGTCGCCGTCGACTCGCTTCGCGAGTCTGGGCTGGTAAGCCGGCCAGCATAGAGGGCGGCTTAGAGCCGCCCTCTTGGGCGCGCTCTGAGCCGGTGCGGTTGCGAACCGCCACCGTCATCGCACCTCCCGCCATGACTACGCGCTCGCTAGTAGACCAGCGGAGTGCTGGAGGATCAGCAAGGCGTCCAACGCGTTGATAACGCCGTCTTCATTTACATCTGCTCTCTCCAGGCAGGGAAGCGCAGACAGTAAGCTGGCGTGAAACTGAAGAAGTGACGCGGCATCTGTGGCGTCCACGGCGCCGTCGCAGTTCACGTCGCCGGTGGCAGCGGCGTCCTTAGCCTCTAACCCCAACACGTCCTCCGGGATGCGGCACTGACGGAGTTCATAAAGGCTAGGTGGGCCGCAGTTAGACCCCCAGCACTTCACGGTGCCAGCTTCCGTCAGAGCGCACGTGGAGGAAAGCCCGGTATCGACGCTGATGACGCCTGAGAGAGACTCCATACACTCCTCTGCAACGTCGTCGTATACCTGGCAGACGCCGACCGGACTGCTATGGACCTTGCTGAGAGAACCGTCTCCCAGTGCGCCGTGGAAACCTGTACCCCAACACCTTACGCCTCCGGCGCGCGTGACAGCGCAGGTGTGCAGACTGAAGCTGCCTGCGGTGACGGCTGCGATGTTTGAAAGTGGCGCGGCACACGTGCTGTCCTCACAAACAGCCACCGGCCCGCAGAGCGTTCCGCAGCGCTCACCATCCCCCAGAAACCCTCTGCCATCGTTCACGCCCCAGCATGTCACACCGCCTGAAGTGGTGAGGGCGCAGGTGTGAGCGATGCTGGGAGCAACAGTCGCAATCCCGGAAAGGGGCTCTGAGCAGGTTTCTTCGGCCGGGTCGAAGGTCTGACACACGTCCAACGGCCGCTTGCTGCAGGAGTTGTCGTCCCCGATGAAAGGGGAAACGCAGGTCTCGTCAGTCCGTGCGCCCAGGATGCCGCTCACGTTGCTCCCCCAGCATTTGACGCCGCCGTCAGTAGTGACCGCGCAGCTGAAATTGTGGCCGAGGCCAACCGTGGCGACGCCACTAGCCAGGCCGATAACGTCCACGGGCGTGCGGCGGCTCGTCGTGGAGCCGTCCCCGAGTTGGCCGACCGCGTTCCAGCCCCAGCACTGCACCCCACCATCCAGCAATGCGGCGCAAGTGTGGCGAGACCCTGCTGAAATAGCGGCTACACCACTCTGCAGACCAACCACCTCCTGAGGTGTAGTGCTGCAGAGAAACGGGCTTCCTCCCGGGACGTTGCAGAATTCGGCGTCAACAGCCCCCAACTGCCCCTCAGCGCTTAGCCCCCAACACTTGACACCTCCCGCATTCGTGAGAGCGCATGTATGGCCAACCCCGGCCGTGACGTCCGCGATGTCCGATAGAGGCTGCGTGCACTGCTGGGCAACGTCGTCGTATTCCTGACACACGTCCACAGGGGTCGTCCGGCCTTCGTTGGTCCCGTCTCCCAGCGCCGCAAATGTGTTGCCGCCCCAGCACTTCACACCGCCCGCCGCGGTCACGGCACAGGAGTGGGAGTGTCCCGTTGCAATGGCTACCATGCCGTCGGCGAAGGCCGGGCGCGGACTCGGCAAGATCAGGAACGCCGCAGCCGCCAGGGCTACAAGTAGGGCCAGTATGTGTCTTCGCAACGCCACACCTTCTTCCCAACCAGAATGCACGCTCATTGTACGGCCTGACCTTCGCCTGTCAAGGGCCAATGGGGCCCGCCATAGGCACGCCCTCCGGGGGCGGAGGACCGCCACCGGCATCGCACCCACGTCAGCAGCCTCTACGCGCTAGCGCCGCTCCATGCTACGGTTGCCAGACGGCTTTCATGGTCGTATGGGCACCTTACCAATGGTTGCACTGCCACCCGCAGTTGTGAAGCTGACCGAAGGTCAGCCGTGACCGAACGTCACACGGGTTCAATCAACGATTAGCGCCCGAAACGCGATCGGCGCGAATCTGGACCATGCGTTGTTCGACGAGAACAAACAGTCAATCAGACCGCCCAGCCAGAGAAGCGTAGCTCAGCCGTGAGCGCAGCTCAGCCAGCCAGCAGAAGCGAAGCTTCTCCAAGGTGACGGAACGTCACCCGGTTGGCCCCAGCGCCTTCGCCGTCCTATCATGAGCCAATGCGCTCGTGCGGAGTGAATACGAGGCGAACCAGTGGACGGTGACTCTGTACGCCTCGATCCGAAGGCCGTCGCCGCTATCGGGGCGCTGGCGCTCATCATCCTGGTCATCATCTTCATCGAGCTGTGCGGCCGGGACGACATCGAGCCGCTCGCGCAGGGGCAGACGCAGCAGCCGGGCCTGGCGACTTCGACGCTCGGCCCCACGTTCACCCCCGGCCCTTCGCCAACCGTGGGGCCGGTCGTGCCAACGCAATCGCCGACGCCGATGCCGGGCGGGCGGGACCGCGATGCCGCGCGCGTCTCGGACTTGCAGTCGCTACAGGCAACGCTCGACATCTACGCGGACGACAACGGTGAGTTCCCGAACAATGAGAACACGGTGCAGACGCTCTGCGTCTTCGAGGAGTTCGACGTGGGCTGCGAACTGCTGGACGTGCTGGACGAGCTACCGAAAGATCCGCTGGGCGACGCTTCGACGAACGGCTACTGGTACGCGTCGGACGGACGCACGTACGAACTCTACGCACAGCGCGAAAGCAGCGCCTTCCCGGTCTGTATCTTGCCGCGCCCCGATTTCCTCCAGGACTTCGGCTCCCTCCTCTGTGTCCTCGGGCCCTAGGCCCGCTCAGCCAACATGGCACAGGAGCAGACAACCGGCGAACGCAACCCCGGTGGGCGTAACGCGGCCGCTCTGTTCCGCTGGCTGAACGAGCACAGGCTCGACCTGGCGATCCTCGTCGCGCTGGCGGCGGTCGCGGGCAGCGTCCGGCTCCCCATGCTGGCAGAGATACCCGCCGGACTGCACGGCGACGAGGCGTGGACGGGCATCGATGCCGTCCGCGTGCTCGAAGAAGGCTGGATCGGACCATACGTGACCAGCGCTCTCGGCCAGGCGAGCGGGCCGATCTACGTAGCGGCGCCGTTTGTCGGCCTGTTCGGCGAGACCGTGTTCTCGATCCGGCTGGCCGGCGCGGTGATGGGCATCGCGACGGTGCTCGTCGCGTACCTGGCGTTCCGCGTGATGTTCGACCGCACGGTCGCCGTCTTCGGGGCCGTCCTGCTCGCGGTAGGGGTCTGGCACCTGCACTACAGCCGGCTGGCGTTCCCCGTCATCGCGTGGCCGCTGCTGGAGGTGCTGACGCTGCTCTTCCTGTTCCTGGCGATCAAGAGCGGCCGCTGGCTTCACTATGCCCTCGCTGGGCTGTTCGCTGGCGCTGGGGTTTACACCTACAACGCCTATCCAGTGTTCGCGCTCCCGGTCGCGCTCTTCGTCGGCTGGATCGCGCTGGGGCTGGCGCTGGCTCGGGAGCGGCGCGCGGAACTGCTGCGGCGCTACGCCGCGCGGGTCGCGCTGATGGCGGGTGTGGCGCTGCTCGCCGCGCTGCCGCTGATCCTGTACGTCACCGACTCCAGCAATGAGTACTTCAACCACCAGCAGACGATCTCGCTCTTCGAGCAGAGCGAGTGGCAGGAGGCCGGAACTTGGGATCGGGCGGAACTGCTCAAGGACAAGGCCTGGGACTTCTACCGGGCGGCCTTCTGGAGCGGCGATCCGGACGAGGCGGACGGCGCGGGCCAGCAGGCGATGGTGGACCGCGTTTCGCTGGTCCTGCTGATAGCGGGAGTGTTCGTGCTTCTGGTTCGCTGGCGGAGGCCGGCCAGCGTCGCCGTCCTGCTGCTGGTGCTGCTCGTGCCCCTGGGGACGTTCGTCACGATCCAGGGCACGTACCGCCAGACGCTCGGCGTCGTGCCGTTCCTGGCGTTGCTGGCCGCCATACCCCTTGCTCTCTGGTGGCAGCAGAGCGCCCGGTTCGTTCCCAGGCTGCGCTACGCCTCCTACGCTGTCATTGTGGGCGTGGTGGGGCTGATCTCTTTCCTCAATCTCTCCTTTTACTTCGATGACTTCCCGGATTCGGAACTGGCGAGGACGACGTTCAGCCCGGAGCTGACCGAAACGGTGGAGTTCATCACGGACCTTCCTGATGGCGGCGTCGTCTACTTCTACAGCGATCGTTGGAGCTTCGACTACGAGGTGATCAGATACCTGGCCGCTGACCGCGCCGGCGAGGACCGATCGACGGTGTTTGGCGAGTTCAGCTTGGAGCCTGATCCTTCGCAAAACGTCGCCTACGTGTTCATGGACCCGTACAAGGAGCGGCTGAGCGACGCGGCGACGCGGTTTCCAGGCGGCAGGGAGGTGGATGGCGGCGGGTCGTACCTGGCCTATCTGCTGCCGCGCTCGCAGGCGCCGGCGCCTACGCCGACCGCGGTGTCCGCAGCCGAGGCGATGAGGCAGCGCGACGTGGCCCGCATGCAAGACCTGGAGGAGATCCAGCAGACGATCGCCGTCTATACGGCAGAGGGCAACGCACTGCCGAACACGAACGGCGATCTCCAGTCGCTCTGCGTCTTCCGGGAGCTAGACGCGGGCTGCGAACTGCTGGAGGTGCTGGACCAGCTACCGGAGGACCCGCTGGGGGACGCCGGCGTGAATGGCTACTTCTACGTGTCAGACGGCGCCACGTACAGCGTTTACGCTCAGCGGGAGACCGACGCATTCCCCGCCTGCGATGAGCATCCCGAGTTCCTCAGGCAGTTCGATGCGCTCCTCTGCGTCAAGGGACCCTAAGCGAGAGTTATCCACATTGTGAAGCTGGGGGTAGAGCGGGGGTTGACATACACCCGGAAACGGTGTTATCTTCCTAGCAGAACACGCGTTCCGAATAGAAGATCGGAGAAGTGCCATGAAAGGGCTCTCAGCCAAGCAACAGGCGATCCTCGACTTCCTGCGTCAGTTCATCCGCAACAAGGACTATCCGCCGAGCATTCGCGACATTCAACTAGGCTGCAAGATCAGCTCCACATCCGTCGTCGACTACAACCTGAAGGCGCTGGAGCGGCTGGGCTACATCCGGCGCGACAGAGAAGTGTCCCGCGCCATCGAAATGCTGGATGGCACCGGAAGGCGCCCGCATACGGTGCCTGTGCCTATCGTTGGGACGATCGCGGCGGGGAGCCCGATTCCGGTCTTCGAGCCTGGCACCAGCTACGAAGAAGTGGTGAACGCGACGGAGGAGATGACGCGTGGCAAAGAGAACGTCTACGCGCTCCGCGTAAAGGGGACCTCGATGATCGACGCGCTGGTGAACGACGGCGACATCGTGATCATGGAGAAGACGAACAGCGCGGAAGATGGCGAGATGATCGCCGCCTGGCTCAAAGATGAAGAGGAGACGACGCTGAAGCGGCTGTACACGGAAGGCGACCGGATCCGGCTGCAGCCGGCGAACGAGACGATGAAGCCGATCTACACGAGGCCGGAGAACCTGGAGATCCAGGGCCGCGTCCTAACGACGATCAGCCACCACAACTAGCGACAGCACTCGCTCTGTATACTGAGAGCCAGACTGAGGAGTCTGGCTCTCGTGTGTCCCATGACCGATCCGATTCTGGAAGTCCGCGACCTGTCCGTCGAGTACGCCGAAGGCTCGAAACGCGTCCGCGCGGTTGACGGCGTCAGCTTCTCGCTGCGCCGCGGCGCCGTCCTGGCCCTGGTCGGGGAGAGCGGCTGCGGCAAGACCACGGCTGCGTTGGCCATCATGGGGCTGTTGTTGCGGCCGGGGAAGGTTGTGGGCGGCGCGATCAGCTTCGCTGGGCGGGATGTCCTCTCGCTCAAAGGTAACGAGCTGCGGAAGCTGCGCGGCGACTCGATCTCGATGATCTTCCAGGACCCCGCCTCCGGCCTCAATCCGGTGCTGTCCGTGGGCGAGCAGGTGCAGGAGATCATCACGGCCCACCGCGACGTCTCCCGCGGCGAGGCGCGGCGGATGGTGTACGACGCGCTCGAACGGGTGGGTCTGAGCGACCCGGAGCAGCTCACGAAGCGCTACCCCTACCAGCTCTCTGGAGGGATGAGCCAGCGAGTTGCCATCGCGATCGCCACGGTGATGAACCCGGACGTGATCATCGCGGACGAACCGACGTCATCGCTGGACGTGACCGTGCAGGCGGGGATCCTGAGCGAGTTGGAACGCCTGCGCACGGAACGCGGCACCTCGATCTTGCTGATTACGCACGACCTGGGCGTGGTGGCGCAGATGGCGGATGACGTGGCCGTGATGTACGCGGCCCGCATCGCCGAGCGCGGAACCGTGCGGCAGGTCCTGAACGAGCCGCGTCATCCGTATACGTGGGCGCTCTTGGGGGCGCTGCCGCGCATCGACCGCGAACGGCGGCCCTTGGAGGCGATCAAGGGGTCGCCGCCTGATCTGACAGAGCTGCCGGAGGAGTGCGCGTTCGTGCCGCGCTGCCGGAAGGCCGTGAACGAGTGCCGGTCTAGCCCCTCGCCGCTCTTGCGGGAGCTGCCCCCCGGCCAGCTGGTGGCCTGCTATAACCCGGTGTACCGCGCCGACGACTAGGAGAGGCGTTCGCCAGCTCGAAGATCAGCAGCTCCAACGCGGTCTCATCGTTATAGATCCCTCGCTTGATGCTCAGGTCAGCTTCCAGCAGCCGGCCGTAGGCGGAGCGTAGCTGATCGGCGCTGTAAGGCGGCGCCTGCTGCAGGATGCGCTGGGCGACGAAGCCGTGGACCCCCAGCCGGTTGCCGATCTCGGCAGGCGCCAGGCGTTGGTCCAGCAGCTCCCGGGCTTGGATCAGCAGCCGGTACTGCCGGGCGATCAAGGCGAGGAGCCGGAGCGGCGCGTCGCCGTCCGCGAGCAGACGCTGGAACAGCGCAATCGCCTGGTTCCCGCGGCCCTCCACGATGGCGTCGGCGAGCGCGAAGGCGTTGGCTTCGCGGACCTGGCTGACCATGGAGCGGACGTTTGCCTCGCTGATGACGCCGCCGCCCGCGTAGGTGGCCAGCTTGCGCAGCTCGCCGTCGATGGCCCAGAGGTCGGCGCCGACGAGGTCGGCCATGGCGGCGATGGCGCGGCCTTCGAGCCGGGCGCCGTAGAGTTCGGCGCGCTCCCGAATCCAGCCTGCCAGTTCGCCTTTCTTCAGGACGGCGAACTGCTGGACCTCGGCTGCCTTGCTGAGCGCGGCGAGCAGGGGATTGCGAGCGCCGATCTTGCCATCGACGAGCGCCAGGACGGTGCTCTCGGGCAGGTCGGGCAGCGCGTCGACGACGGCCTGCCAGTCGCCGAGGGGGCCGGCGTGATTCTCGCTGTCGCCGTCGCTCTTGGCCTTGGTGCGCTTCGTGCGACGCTTCGCCTCGAACCGCCCGAGGAGGCCGCGGACGATGATCAGGCGGCGGCCGCCCAAGAGCGGCATCGTGAGGGAGGCGTTGAGCAGCTCTTCGGGACGGACGGTGGCGCCGTCAAGCTCCGTCGAGCTGCCGCCGAGCGCATCGCCGGACTCTATTTCGCGTCGCAGCTCCTCGAGCGCCTCATGCGCGCGAAAGGCATCCTCGCCGTAGATGATCTTGATCATCAGTCCAGGTTCGCCTTCCAGCCGAACCAGACGATCACGGCGACCGCGGCGAGGATCAGGATGCCCGGCCAGCCGAGGTTGACGGCGAAATCGCGCATGGGGCTGCCGTCGCCGTTGACGGCGCGGTAGGCCGCGAAGGACGACGCGGCGCCCAGTCCCAGCAGCAGGGCCGAGATCAGGAGCGCAACGTTTGCTCTGCTCAACACTTGTGAGAACCGGTCATGCTGCACCTTGTCTCTGGCGACCGCTGCCCGTAGTCTGGCGAAGGGTTTCCTGATATGTTCATCGCTTCGATCGTACTGATGTCCGTAGGGTTCGGGCTCTACCTGGGGGCGTTCTCCCAGGGTCCGGGTCCTTCCATGAGCGACAAGCCGATCCAGGCTGCGATGTTCTTCGGCGCGACCGCGTGCATCGTCACGGGATTCCTGCTCCTGGTGGCCTGACCCGGTCTGCCACTCCCTGATTATGGGGCACGGCCTGGCTCTTGGCCAGCCTCGGCGGCGCGCCCACGACGCCGCTCAAGAAGACGTCCGCAGCGCCGACAGTACCTTCAGAAGCGCGTCCTGAACGGGACGCGTGTCTGAAGGAGCAGACCCATGATACCGCCCGACGTTGCCGGCTTCGCCATCCTCGCCATCATCGGCGTACTAACGTTCAACAAAGCGCTTCGCCAGCTGATCGCCCGAGGCTAGGCTGACGCCGCGCGCGCTGCCGTATTTCTTTACTGACGCCGGGTAGGGAACTGCCGGGGCCTCAGCGCTCTGCTATAATCCGCCACTTAGTGTTCGCTATGTTTATTCCGTGCCACCACTGTGGTGTTTCAGTTGAGATGTCCACCGAGGACTTCTACCAGTTCCTACCGAACGGCGGCGGCGACTGCGGCGAATGCACCAAAGACTGGGGATTCTGGTCTAGGAATCCGCGTTCTCTGTCACCCAAACCGCCCCCAACACCCTTCAGGGAAGAAGATATACCGCGACAGTATCCGCTCGTTGATTTGGTGGTCTCCGGGGCGATTGCGAAAGCCAACGAAGTTCCGGCAGCGGTTGCAAAGAAGCCGGGCGATGTGACGTCACCAGGCAAGGCGTCCGCACCGAAGATCAATGAGGTGCTCGCAAAGACTCTCTCGGTTGCAATCGGGCGCGTCCTCGACCCGGTCAACGCGAGGTCACAGGTTGGGCAGGATCGAATGCTGGCGGCGCTGCAGGGTATCCGTGTTGCCAGCCCAGAGAAAGAAACAGCGGCGAATACGAAGATGATGGTCGTAGAACAGCAGAAGTCTAACCAGAAACTCGACGTCATCAAGAAGAGGCCGCAGATTGGGGTGTTGAATCTTGGCTAAAATCATCTACCACGCACTCAATCGAAACTACGAAGGCTCGAAGAGCATCGAGGGCGAGAATGAGCACGTCGAGCATTATGAGATCGGTTTCGACGAACCGCCGACAAGCGAGGTTCCCTGCTACGCCGACGTCAGATCTCCGCGATTCAGTGACGTGCATATCGATGACAAGGAATCGTTCGTCTCGAATCTTGAGGCGTCGTCGGTTGATGGCGTCAAGTTCGACCTGGCTGTCACATACACACGGATTCGGTTGGAGGATCGGAATGCAAATCCGCTTGCGAAACCGGCTGTCATCACGGCCAGGTCGCAACAGCGTAATGTCCTGACCGTCGTAGACTTTAATGGCGATGTGAGATTCAATACGGCGGGCGTGGCTTACGGGGCGCGTGAGGTTCAGCGTTCCGTGATTATTATGGCAGTCGAAAAGAAGCTGAAGCCGAACCCGTGGCCGGGCTGGCTGTTGTCGATGCGTGATGTGGTCAATCAATCCTCGATCAAGATCAAGGGTATCACGTGGCCGAAGCGCACGTTGCGTATGGATAACATTTTCATCTCGGATGAGGATGAGGAGGACAAAACTCCGTTTATTTTAGTGACGTTCGATATAA
>JADFRJ010000056.1:0-507 GCA_022561355.1 Chloroflexota bacterium
CTTAGTGTCTCCGCTGATGGCATTCCCGACGGCGCGAGGGAGGTGGAGATCGTCGAGTTCAAGTACGAGCCCGATCCAGTCCGGGTCGCCGTCGGTACCACCGTGGTCTGGTCGAACTCGGATCTCGCTGCGCACACGGTGACGGCGGACGACGGCAGTTGGGGTTCCAAGTACATGGCCCAAGGAGATGTCTTCTCGAGGACATTCGACGAGCCGGGCGTCTATGTCTACTACTGCGAATTGCACCCACCGAGACAGGCTGGCATCGCGGGCGCCTCAGGAGGCGACAAGCTGGTCGCTGGTGGTGGAGGATCTGGAATGCAGGGCAGGATCATCGTCGAGCAACGCGGCCTTGGTGGAAAATAGAAGGGCCGGGCTCAGATAGCCCGGCCACTTCACGTATTCTGGCCCCTCGTTAGCCCTTGTTTTCGCGCAGCCAGGCGAGGACGTCCTCACCGTGGCCATTCGGGTCGACATTCGGCCAGACCTTCGCGATCGTGCCGTCCT
>JADFRJ010000056.1:517-11983 GCA_022561355.1 Chloroflexota bacterium
AGGCTGGCATCGCGGGCGCCTCAGGAGGCGACAAGCTGGTCGCTGGTGGTGGAGGATCTGGAATGCAGGGCAGGATCATCGTCGAGGAGTGCAACCTTTGTAACAAGTAGAAGTGGACGGGCACAAATAACCCGGCCACTTCACGCATTCCGTTCGCTCGTTAGCTCTTGTTGTCGCGCAGCCAGGCGAGGACGTCCTCACCGTGGCCATTCGGGTCGACCTTCGGCCAGACCTTCGCGATCGTGCCGTCCTTGCCGATGATGAACGTCGCGCGGGCGACGCCCATGTACTCGAAGTCCTTGAACTTCTGCTTGCCGTAGACGCCAAACGCGTCTGAGAAGGAGTGGTCCGTGTCGGCCAGTAGCGTGAATGGCAGTTCGAACTTGTCGCGGAACTGCTCGTGCGAAGCGACGTCGTCCAGGCTCACGCCGAGGACGACAGCGTCTTCGGCTTCAAGCGCCGCGATGTTGTCGCGGAAGTTACAGGCCTCGATGGTGCACCCGGGGGTGTCGTCCTTCGGATAGAAGTAGACGACGACTCGCTTACCGGGGAAATCTTTCAGGCTGATAGTCTCGCCTTTGTCGGTCTTGACGCTGACGTCAGGCGCGGGCTGTCCTTCTTCGAGTGTGGCTGGCATGGCTTTCCTCCTTAGCAGTCCGGGGTCGGTAGATCATAGCTCATCACGTCAGGGGTAGGAAGCGCCACGCTCGATCGCCGCGATAGCGTCTGGCAGCTCCGCCAGGCGGCTGATCACGGCGTTCGGCTCGACGTTGGCGCCGTCGAGCGGTTCCTGACGGAACTGGTGCGTGAGGACGGCGCGCATGCCCACGGCCTGCGCACCGCTGACGTCGTCGACGAGGCGGTCGCCGACGAAGAGCGCTTCTTCTGGCTGGATGTCGAGTTCGCAGAGCGCACGCTGGAAGAGTGAAGCATGAGGCTTCTTGAATCCCATCGAGCTTGAGGCGACGACGGAGCGGAAGTAGCGGAGCAGCCCCAGGCGCATCAGGGCGTCGTTGATGCCTTCTTCGAGGAGGATGGTGTTGGTGACACAGCCCATGGCGATGCCATCGGTATGGAACGAGTCGAACGTGGCGAGGGTGTCCGGCTCAACGTAGGGCATGTCGATTTCGCGGCCGAAGAGGGTCGTTGTGATGTCAGAGATGACGTCTGGCGGGGGAGAGAGACCAGCGTCCGCAAGCGCCTCCGAGACGAGAACATCGCTGGTGGCCTGTTCGAGCACGTCAGAGTCCCAGACGCTCATCCATCTTGCGATCGCTTTGCTCAGCGTCCTGCCGAGCAGCTTTGGCGCCGGGACGTCGCCGCCGTCCCATGCGAGGAGCCGTTCGTGCAGGCGCAGAATGTTGAGCTTGTACGCGTCATCCCGTGGCGCGAAGTCCCAGACGGTATGGCCGAGATCGAAGATGATGGCGCGAATTGGTGTGGGGCGGTTACTCAACCCAGATGCCGCCCACGGTGAATTCCGCCTGGCCACCGGCGAGCGTCTCGACGAAGATCTGGAAGCGCGTGGCGTCGACGGTGAGCTTGATGGCGACCTCCTGGCTGGAGAAGTCGCGCACCGTCTCATCGCTCCAGAAGCGGTCGCAGGGCAGCGAGGCATGGATGGTCTCGGCGTCTGTCCAGAGCACCATGACTTCATCTTGGCAGGCTGCGGTGAGGAGCGCCCGCGTATCTATGCCGTTCGGTGGCTGGTTCGCACGCCGCTCAATCTCGCCCAGCAGCGTGTCCCCTTTCACTTCCAGGGCGTCGGCCGGTACGGAGGGAGGCCGCGAGACCGGTGTTACGGGTGGCCCATTGGAACCGTTGTCTGAGACAGGCGTACCTCCGGGCCTTTCGTCGCTTAGATTGCAGGCGATCGCGGCGAACAACATGATAGCGAGTGTAACCAGTATGCGAACCATCACAACTGAGTGTAGTCCCGCCATGGGAGGGCGACAAGTAGCAGGTGTTGAATCTCGCGTGGTACACTTGGCCCTACTAGAGGGGATGTGAGGGGATGCTGGACGTTTATCTGATCACACTGGCGCTGGCCGTTGGCATTGGGTTTGGCGCGACGTTGATCCTCCTAGCGGCATCGCGCACGGAGCGGCTCGCTGGCATCTTTCAAAAGGCGAGAGGCGCTGACGAGCGTCCGCGTTGGGGCGGACTGGCGATCCTACTCGCCTTCGCGATCACGCCGTTCGTCGCCTCAGCAATCTCCGATGAGGCAAATAGCTTCTTCACGCCCAAGTCAGGCGAGTTCCTGGCGTTTCTTGGCGCCGGCACGCTGATCTTCGCGATCGGCTTCCTGGATGACCTGAAGCTTCTATCGTGGAAGCCGAAGCTGGCCGTCCAGATAGCGGCAGCGGCTGCCGTCTACGCCGCCGGCTACCAGTTGGACGAAATTGGCCTGCCGTGGGGGCCGGAGCTGAGCTTCGGGTTCTTCGCGCCGGTGTTGACAGTGCTCTGGATCATCTTTTTCACGAACGCGATCAACCTGATCGACGGCCGGGACGGGGTGGCACTGGGCGTCACTATCTTAGCGGCGGTCACGCTCGCGCAGGTGGCCGCGAGCGCGCATCATCCTACCGTCGCGCTGCTGCTCATCGCGCTGGCGGGGGGCGGACTGGGCATGCTGGTCTTCAACCTGCCGCCCGCGTCGGTATACCTGGGCGATTCTGGAGCGTACCTCTTGGGTTTCATTCTGGGAGCGCTCTCGATTCGCGCCGCGACGGGCGTGGAGGACATCGTGTTCGTGGCCGTGCCGATATTCGCGTTGGGCTTCCCAATCCTTGATGCGGTGCTGGCGTTCGTGCGCCGGATCGCCGATCATCGCCATCCGCTGATGGGGGACCAGGAGCATATCCAGCACAGGCTGGAGGACGCGGGCTTCGGACCGCGAGGCCTGCTACTCATGGTCTATGGCATCTCGGCGCTCTTCGCGTCGGGCGCTATCCTCCTGCACTACGTGCACGTGTTCCCGCTCGAGGTGGCAGTGGCCGGCTCCACGCTGCTCATGATCATGTTCATCCTCACGAAGTTGGGATACGTCCTAACGCTCTGGAACAGCGCCAGCTTCGTGTGGCTGCGGCGCCGCCTGCGTTGGGTCGACGAACCTGTCTCAGCTGAGAATTAGCTCCTCCGGCGGGCGACGAGACTCCAGGATCGCCGCGTCCCAATCCCAATCCAAACAATGGCATCCATGACGGCTCGGGTGATCTTGCTCTCTGGCCTTAGGTAGGCTTTATAGTAGCGCCACATGCCGCGGTGACGCGCCGTAATCGCTTTGCTCGGCACCGAGGCAGAGCTGGCGCCGATCTGATGCAGCACTTCGATTGAGGGGAAGTAGACGACGCGCATGCCGGCGCGGTGGACGCGCTGGCAATAGTCGACGTCCTCGATCGTCCAAAAGTAGCCTTCGTCCAGCGGGCCGATCTTCTCGATCGCGCGACTGGGCAGCAGCCAGCAGGCCGCGGATGCCCAATCGACGTCCGCAATCTGGGTGTGGTCGAAATCCGTCATGAGGTAGCGCCGCGAGAAGCGATTGCGACCGAAGAAGCGGGTGATGAGTGAATAGCGATTGAACAGCGCCGTGCTGAAACCGGGGAATGCCCGGCAGGAGAGCTGAAGCGACCCGTCAGGGTTCAGGAGTTTTGGAGCGAGCACGGCGATATCAGGATGTTCCGAGAGATATTCGATCATCGCGGGCATCCCGTTGGCCGTGAACTCGGCGTCGGGGTTGAGCAGGAGGATATAGGAGCCGCGGGCGATCGTCACGCCCTCATTCACGGCGTATGCGAAGCCGGCATTGGAGGCCCTGCGGATCAGTGTGACTTTCGGAAACTCCGCAAGCACCATCTCCGGCGTTCCGTCCGCAGACGCATTGTCGACGATGATGACTTCGAACTCGATGCCGGTGGTGTGCTCGAACACGGACGATAGACAACGTTGGAGTAGTTCGCGCCCGTTAAAGCTGACGATGACGATTGAGGCATCCACGTCAGAGAAGACTAACACAAGACGCCATGATGTCGATTAAGAGGCGAGCAGCCGTTCATACACTGCCAACGTCTCTCTCGCCGTGCGGTCCCAAGAGAACTGGCTCGCCCGCTCAAGTCCAAGCGTGCGCAGCCGTACTCGCAACTCTTCTTCGTCCAGCAGGCGGGCGATGGCGTCAGCAATGGCGTCCACGTCGTAGGGGTCGACGAGGACGGCCGCGTCGCCGGCCACCTCCGCGGTCGCGCCCACATTGCTGGTCAGAACCGGCGTACCGCTCGCCATCGACTCCAAGACCGGCAGCCCGAAGCCCTCGTAGAGCGACGGGAATACTGAAAACGTCGCTCCTGCATAGAGCGCTGGCAGGTCGCCGTCCGGCACGTAGCCGAGGAACCGGACGTGTTGCTGGAGCCCTAGCTTGCGCACCAGGTTCACGTCGCTCTCGTAGTTCCACGCGGGCTGGCCAACTACCACGAGCTGGACGCCGCCATGCCGCTCCTGAATACGTTCGAACGCCTGGATCAGGCGCGCACGGTTCTTGCCGGGCTCCTGGCTCCCGACGCTGAGGATGTACGGGCCGGAAAGGTCGTGATCGCTTCGAACTCGAGCGACATCGGAGCCGGCACTCGGAGCGTACTGCGGACCTGCGGCATCAGGTATGGTCGTGACAATTTCCGGCCCCAGGCTGAGTTCCTTCAAAACGTCGTTCGTTACGGCCTCTGAAGGTGTGATGACGGCGTCTACGACGCGGGCGGCGGCGCGCGTGACGGCCGCCATGTAGTAGCGCCGGATACGCGGATAGCGCTCCGGAAGGAGCAAGAATGTGACATCGTTGAAGGTGACGACTCGCCGTATGCTGGGGCTGACCACGACGGGTGCATGATGATGGGGGGAGTGGAGGAGGTCGATCTGGTGCCGCCGGAGGAGGAACGGCAAGGCCGCCTGTTCCCAGGCTAAGCGCAGCGCCGGATGCTTGCCTCCAGTGGGGACGAGTTCCAGTCTGCTGTCGAGGTCGTCGAAGAGCCTGTCTCGCGTGAACACGACGAATTCGTGCTCGGTTGCGATCTGGGCGAGCGCGCGCACAAGCTGAAATGTGTAGACGCCTGCTCCGGCCATCTGCTTCGGGATGGCGGAGCCATCGATGGCGATGCGCATGAGGGGGATGTTTGGCTAGAAGTCGTGCACCTCGAGGGTGCGTCCCATGCGTCCCTGGTAGTAATGGAGCATGCCGAGTATCTGCGCCTTGAAGAGCGCGCGCTTGCCTTGGATCAAATAGCGAGGCGCCGAGAGCATACGCGCAGCCCAGAAGTAGATGGTGAAGAGGGCATACCGCACTCTGGACTGGGCGTGCTTGCGCACCAGGTACATGCGGTTACGGCTGGCGTAGTACTGCTTGAACGGCGTCATCCAGCCGCCGCCGCTCGATGCGCTCTCGTCGTGGTAGATGACGGCATCCGGTTCGTAGACCAAGCGGTACCCTTTGTCCAGCGCTTTGCGGAGAAAGTCGGTCTCCTCGTAGTACATGAAGAAGCGCTCGTCCAGCGGCCCGATCTCGTCGAACACGGAAAGCGGAGCGAGGAGACAGCAGAAGCTTGCCGTCTGCAGGTCACGGCGTCGCTGCGTCTCAGGGCCGTCCGGCTTAGCGTTGTAGGTGTTACGGAACAGCCCCAGGAACCAATCGAAGTCGCCGGCGTGCGTGCTGATGAGGCTGCGGTCCTTGGAGTAGAGGATACGCGGAACGGTCATGGTCCGCTCGTTGGCCGTCTTCATCAACGTGTTCATGAAGTCCGCCTCATGCGTGGTGTCGTTGTTGAGGACCAGCGCGTAGTCGATGCCTTGCTCGCGGCAGTACTGGATGCCCATGTTGTTGCCGCGGGCGGTACCAACGTTCTCGTCGCAAGCGATGAGGTGCGCATCCGGCAGGCGCCTGGCGATCTCCTCACGGGAGCCATCGGTCGAAGCGGCGTCGACAACAATGAGGCGTGAGTTGGGATAATCAAGCTTCTGAATGGAGTCGATAAACTCGCCGATGAAGCCGGCGCTATTGTAATTTACGGTTATTATCCCGACAGAGGGCATCCTGCTCACAAAGCTATGTTAGGCCATCCAGCGCTTACGCGCAGCCCCCTAGTTCGCATCTGAACACTCCTGCCGATACTCCATATGGGAGTATCAGATGAAGTTGACGTTCTTGTTAAAGAGATTCGCGTTCATCGCTCTGCTGGCCGCGGCGGTCGTAATAGGTGGCGTTCTCTTGCCTGCGCTTGCGGGCGCCGCACAGGGGACGCTGCGAATCGATTCCGCGCAAGCCGGAGTCGGTCAGAGTGCGGACATAATGCTATCGGCCAGAGATGTGGGTGCTCCTGGCATCGGCGCTTGGACGATCGACGTGAGCTATGACCCGGCCACGCTCTCGGTTGTCGAGTGCCGAGCCGAGCACGGTGGCATCTGCAACGAAGTGTTCGCGGAAGACGTCGTGCGGATCGCCGGCATCAGTTTGGGAGGTCTGGTGGGCGATTCTGAGCTTGCCGCCATTTCGTTCCGGTGCGAGCAGGCGGGCGTCAGCCTGTTAGGCATTACGATCGACGTGTTCTCCGACGCTTCACTGGGTGGCCCGCAGCCGATCGACACCTCTGTCCTGTCAGGCTCCCTGACCTGTAGCGATGAGCCGCCGCCTCCGACGCCCACGGCCGTGGCACCGACAGCTACAGACGTTCCCGCGGAGCCCCCGGCCTCCGAGCCCGACAAGGTGCCGGGAGATGCGGACTGCGACGAGGATGTCGATTCGATTGACGCGGCACATGTGCTTCAGTTCGAGGCACGTTTGTTAGCGGAGATCGCCTGCCCGGACAACGCCGACGCGAACCATGATGGCCGGGTGGGGCCGATCGACGCGGCGATCATTCTGCAGATCAGCGCTGGTCTGCTCGGCTAGCCCGCTTCTTCGTAGGGTTTCGCTTCGGCCAACCGCCGGCCGTACATACGCTCGTAGTACTCGCGATACTCGCCGGACCTGATCGGCTCCCACCACTCGCGGTGGTCACGGTACCAGTTCACGGTCTTCTCCATCGCCGCATCGAAGTCATGGTCGGTTGACCAGCCGAGGGCGCGGATCTTCGTTGCCTCCATGCTGTAGCGTTCGTCATGGCCCAGGCGGTCTTCGACGAAGCGAATCAGGCTCGTTGGCTTTTCCAGGATGTCGAGGATCGTTTTGACGACTTCGATGTTGGTGCGCTCGTTACCGGCACTAATGTTGTACGCCTCGCCAAGCTCGCCTTCGTGCAGCAAGAGGTCGAGCGCCTTGCAGTGATCGTCGACATAGAGGCGGTCTCGTATCTGGAGGCCCTCGCCATATACGGGAAGCGGCTCATCTTCGATGGCGTTGATCGTGAAGAGCGGTACTGCCTTCTCTGGATACTGATACGGTCCGATGTTGTTGGCTGGCCGTGCGATGACGACCGGCAGATCGTACGTCTCGCGAAACGCGTGGACTTGGAGTTCGCCGCCCGCCTTGCTGGCGGCGTAAGGGCTGCGCGGGCGGAACGGGTCGTCCTCTTTGAAACGCTGGTCTCCGATCGATTGGCCGTAGACCTCGTCCGTTGAGATGTGGAGGAAGCGCTCGATGTCCGACCGGCGCGCCGCGTCTAGGAGCACGAATGTGCCATACACGTCCGTCTGAATGAATGTACCCGGATCTTCGATGGAGCGGTCGACGTGGCTCTCTGCCGCGAAGCTGACGACCGCGTCGGCTTGCGGCATCAGTTCGCGAACGACCTCCGCGTCCCCGATGTCACCTTGGACGAAGCGATAGCGTTGGTCGCCGGCGACATCGGCGAGGTTTTCCAGGTTGCCAGCATAGGTCAGTTTGTCGAGGTTGATGATGTCGTAGTTGTAATTGGCGAGGAGGTGACGGATGAAGTTGCTGCCGATGAAGCCGGCGCCGCCAGTTACAAGAACCGTGTGGATGGTCAAGACTGAACCCTCACGGCGTGCGGAGCTTGCTGAAATCGCCCAGGATCAGCTCGTAGCCGTGCGGGCGGCGTTGGTGTCCGCGCAGCTCCACGTTGCGGCCGATGAGGCTGTGCTCGATGCGGCCGTCGACCTGCTCGATCGTCGTGTGTTCCAACACGACGCTACCGCTGATCTCCGTGTCGGCGATCAGGCAGTCGTGGTTAATCGACGTAAAGGGACCGATGAAGGAGTTCACAACGCGCGTCCGCTCGCCGATGATCACAGGGCCCTGAATGCGGCTGTTGATCACCTCGGAGCCCTCCTGGAGGACGACGCGCCCCTGGATCGTGCTGGCGTCGTCGTGCCGCCCGGCTAGCTCCGGCTCCAGGTCCTCCAAAAGGAGATGGTTCGCCTCAAGCAGGTCGTCGTGTTTGCCTGTGTCGATCCAACGGCCCGAGATGACCTCGGCGCGAACATCCAAGCCGTCGTCGATGAGGCGCTGGATCGTGTCCGTGATCTCCAGTTCACCTCGGGCCGATGGCTTGACCCTGCGGATCGCGTCGAAGACGGTGGAGTCGAAGAAGTAGATGCCGATCACGGCCATGTTGGAGGGCGGGTCCCGCGGCTTCTCCACTACCCGGATAAGCTTGTCACCGTCTAGTTCAGCGACGCCGAAGTTCTGGGGTTCGTCAACTGGGTAGAGCAACACGAGGCCGTTGTGACAGCCGGTCTGGAACTGCTCGACGTACCGGCCAATGCCCTCTTTCAAGATGTTGTCGCCGAGGAAGAGAACAAAGGGATCAGAACCGATGAAGTCCTCGGCGATCTTGACCGCGTGTGCGATCCCGAGAGGAGCCGACTGCTCGATGAACGTGATCTTCGCGCCAAACTGCGACCCGTCTCCGACGGCGGCCATCACTTCTTCTTTCGTTTCGCCCACGACGATGCCCAGCTCCGTGATGCCGCACGTTGTGAGCTGGTCGATCGCGTGGAAGAGGATGGGGCGATTGGCCAGCGCGACAAGCTGTTTGGCGCCGGTGTAGGTGAACGGCCGGAGGCGTGTTCCCTTACCACCGGCGAGCAGCAGGCCCTTTAGTTTTCGCGGTTCTTGCTCCAACGCACTCTCCATACCACGGCACCCGTAGGCCGCACCACTACGAACGCGATTCTACCGCTCTGCCGTACGCCCAGCAACATGCGGAGAACTTTAGAAATGAAAGAGGCCCCGAGCAGTGGCGGCTACTCGAGGCCTGTGCGGGGGTGTCCCCGCACATGTTTAAGTTATCACAGATTCCCGAGATTGCGCAAATTTCCACAATAGCCCCTCGGGCGAAGCTTGACGCGCGGCAGTGGCGGTCGATATGGTTGGCCGCTGATCTATCGCGAGGAGGTGCCATGAACCTAGAAGGTAAGACCGCTATTGTTACGGGCTCCGCCGTCGGCGTGGGACGAGCGACGGCGTTGCAATTGGCGGAACGCGGCGCGAACGTGGTCATCAATTACTCTCGTTCCGAGGACGACGCGAAGGCGGCCGTCGCGCTGGTTGAGCAGGCCGGCGCGAAGGCGTTGCTCGTTCGCGCTGACGTCTCTCGCGATGACGAGGTGCGCGATATGGCCGCTCAAGCGCTTGATGCATTCGGCTCGGTCGACATCCTCGTGAACAACGCGGCGACGACTGCGTTCGTGAACTTCGCCGACCTAGAGGGCATGACGGAGGAACACTGGGACCGGATCCTAGCGGTGAACCTGAAGGGGCCGTTCTTCTGTACCAGAGCCGTCGCGCCGGCGATGAAGGAGGCAGGCGAGGGCGCTATCGTAAACGTGGCCTCGATCGCGGGCATCCGCGCCGTGGGCAGTTCGATCGCGTACGCCGCCTCCAAGGCGGGCCTGATCAACATGACGATCGCTCTCGCGCGGGTGCTGGCGCCGGAGGTCCGCGTGAACTGTGTTGCGCCGGGCTTCATCGACACGCGCTGGCTGAAGCAGGGGCTCGGTGATTTCTTTGAGCCTGCCAAGCAGCGGACGGCTCAGCAGACGCCGCTGGGCCGCGTCTCCACTCCGGAGGACGTTGCTCAGGTTGTACTCGGCTTCATCGAGGGCGCGGACTTCGTCACGGGCCAGACCACTATCGTGGATGGCGGCAGTTCGATCAGCAACTAGCCAACCCAGCCGGCCTCCGAGAGGAAGCGAAGCACGCGCTTGTTCCAGGCGGTCGCCTTCTCGAAGTAGGCGGAGTGCCCGGCGCCTTCGATGGTGTCGAATTGCGAGCCAGGCACCTCTCTATGAGATAATTCGACGATGTGCCGCGGCGTGATGTGGTCCTCTTCTCCGACGAGATAGAGGATCGGGATTTCAAGCTCGCCCAGGCGCTTTGCTGAGCTGCCGATGTAGCCGGGAATGGGCGCCAGGAAGTCTTTGGGGCGGGGCGGGTTCATGCGTCCAATTTGGCGATAGAGGTAGGCTAGGTCGGGCCGCTCCTTGCGCAGGCTAGGTGAGAACGCCCGCCGCGCGAGAGATTGGCGGCCGATGGAACTTTGCCGATGCCTCTCCTGAAGCGTCCGGATGTGTTCGCTGACCGCGCCACCGGTCGTCCCGGCGAAGACGACGGCGCTGACGCGGCCAGGGTTGCGCAGCGCGAATCCAACCGCCGTGCGGCCGCCCATCGATTGGGCGATGATGGCTGTCTTCTCGATCTCGAGCAGGTCTAGCAGCTCGCGCAAGTCTTCGTGGAACATGCGCCGCCCCGGCTTGTCGCGAGAGTCCTTCGTCCGGCCGAAGGCGCGGTGGTCGAACGTGACGCAACGATACTGCTTCGCGAACTCCGGTATCTGTTGCCACCAGCTTAGATGGTTGCCGCCGGCGCCGTGAGCGAACACGAGGGCCGGGCCGGAACCCTGCGTCTGATAGTAGAGGCGAATACGGTTGATGTCTGCCCAAGCCATACGCTAGGCGGCAGCCTAACACCGACTAATTGGACTCGCAAGCAGGACTGTGACCTCCGCTCCGAAAGGCTTGACATCAGGTGGCTGGTGCGTAACGATACGGGGCATGAGGGAGGTCACTGTGGCCACCCGAGGTGGGGTTTACGTACCAGTAGAAGCTTAGTCGCCGGACTTTTGGCATTGGCGAGAGTTCAATCTGTTGCTACGACCCGAACCGCCCCAGTCGATCGACACCGCCAACCTGAGGGACGTTGCAGGAGGAGGGAACCACAATATGGCTACCAAGAGCTACTGGGACAGGATCCGGCGCCAACGCTTCACACGACGCAAGATGTTGGCCGTCACGGGCGCAAGCGCGGCCGGCCTCGCTATTGCGGCGGCCTGCGGCGATAGCGATGATGACGATGGCCCCTCGCCAACCGGAGACACGTCGTCCGGTTCACCGCGTGCTGGCGGCCGGTACATCGCCTCGATCAATGGTGACTGGGGGACGATAGACCCGGTAACGAGCGTGGGCTTTGCCCCCGGCATCTTCCCATTTATCTATAATGTGCTGGTTGACCGCTCACGGATAGATCCT
>JADFRJ010000264.1 GCA_022561355.1 Chloroflexota bacterium
GGAGCTGATGCCGCTGTTCGAGGCCGATGAGGAGACGAAGGCGATCGTGATCTACTCGGAGCCCGGCGGTCCCATGGACGCTCAACTCGCCGAGTACGTGACGAAGAACAACTCGAAGGAAGGCGCAGGGCGCCTTCCCATCGTTGCGTTCATGGCGGGGCGCTTCATGGACAAGATGCCCGGCATGCGCTTCGGCCACGCCGGCACCATCGTCGAAGGCAAACAGGACACCGCCGCCGAGAAGCTGCGCCGCCTCAAGGAGGCTGGCATTGCGGTGGCCGAAGAGATCGAACAGATCCCGGAGCTGATCAAGGAGCGCATCTAGTGACTTCGGAAGCTGCCGCGGAGAGGGTGGTGTCAGACATGCAGACAGCCACCTCTGCTGATGGCACGCAGATCGCTTACTGGCGCCAAGGCAGCGGACCGCCACTCCTGCTGGTGCATGGAGCCCTAGCGGATAGAACCGCCTGGATATTGATTCAGCCGCTCTTGGCGGAGCGATTCACGGTGTACGCCATGAATAGGCGCGGTCGCGAGGGCAGCGGTGAGCCCGCGCCGCACGCGATCGAGCGCGAGTTCGAGGACATCGTCGCGGTGATCGATGCCATCGGCGAACCAGTACACTTGCTCGGACACTCCGGCGGCGCCCTATGCGCGCTCGGCGCGGTGCTCCTCACCGATCGTTTGCGGAGCCTCATTCTGTACGAACCTCCGCCGCCTGGACCGCGCGTGGACGTGGAATTGGGGTCGCTTCGAAAGATGATCGACGATGCCGAACCGGAAGAGATCGTCCTGGAGTTTCTCAGGACCGGGCCTCGCGTTCCGGAAGCAGACATCAAGCGATTGAAGGAGTCACCGATCTGGCAACACACCGTCTCCCTTGCGCCGAGTCTTGAGTCGGAACTGGACGCCGCCGCCGGTTACGAGTTCGACGCCTCTCGCTACAGCACCTTGGACATTCCGCTGCTGCTGCTGTTGGGTAGCGATAGCCCGGCCCTGCTTCGAGAGGTCAGCGACGCGCTCGCCGACGTCGTGCCCGACGTGCGAATGACAGAGCTGGAGGGGCAGCAACACGCGGCGAACTTCGACGCTCCCGAGCTGTTCTCCGCGGAGGTCGTAACCTTCCTGGAAGCGATAGAGGAGAAACCCTAGCATGCCCATGTTCGTGCATCTTGAGGTCGACGCGGACGCGGCTGCCGATACGGAGCTGGCAAAGAAGCTCATCGAGGTCTGCCCGGTGAACATCTTCGAGCAGGACGCCGCCGGCAAGTGCGTCGTCGTCGAAGAGAACGAGGACGAGTGCGTCCTCTGCGACCTCTGCGTTCAGGCCGCGCCCGAGGGCAAGGTGCGCGTCATCAAGCTCTACGAGTAGGCCTACTCTGTAGAGTAGGCTTCAGCCTATAGGCGTTCTCCCATGCCATCTCTCACCTATCATCTTGTCGCTGAGCCGGTCTACAAGGACTGGGACGCCTCTCAGGACTACACGCCTGAGGACTTTGAGCAAGATGGCTTCATCCACTGTACCGACGGCATCGCGAACGTCCTGGCGACAGCCAATCGCTACTACAAGGACGATGACCGCCACTGGCTCGTGCTCGTGATCGATAAGGAGCTGGTGAGCGCCGAGGTCAAGTACGAGGACGCGGAGAAGATCTACCCGCACATCTACGGGCCGCTGAATCGCGACGCGATCGTCTCGGAGCTGCCGGTGAAGCGCGCCGACGACGGGACGTTCGTGGCGCTGGAGCTGGTGAAGCTGGGCTAGCTCCCCGCCAGCAGCTGCCTTGCGATGATCTTCAGCTCCAGGATGGGCTTGACGCCCTCGAAGATCGGCAGCACGAGGGCGTCGACGACGTAGCGGGCGACAGGGTCCTCTTCCGAGTAGCCCCAACCGCCGTGGATCAGCTGCGCCTCTTGCGATACCCAAACCGCCACGTCCGACGCGAAGAGCTTCGCCATCGCAGGCAACACGGCCGCCCGCTCGTCTTCCTGCATCTCGAGCGCCGCAGCGTAGGTGAGGTGCCGGCCCGCCGCAACGTGCGTCGACATGCGCCCGATCTTGTGCTGGGTGAGCTGGTACTCGGCGATGGGCCGCTCGAACTGGCGGCGGTCCAGCGCGTAGTTGCAGGCCTTCTCCAGCGAGGCCTGGCCGACGCCCGTCGCGCGGCCGCCCGTCTGCAGACGCCCGGCGGCGAAGCCGCCCATCTGCAGGTAGAAGCCGCGGCCCAGGCCGGCCTCGCCGCCGACCAGGTTCGCATCAGGCACGAAGTAGCGTTCGAACGCCAGCGTGAACGAGTGCATGCCGCGATAGCCTGGCGTCGGGTTCGCGTTGCCCGTGATCGAGCCACCGCCGGCCTGCTCCTGCACGAAACTGTGTCCCATGTGGGGATCCTTCGGCACGATAAAGAGCGAGAGGCCGCGCGCGCCGGGCTCGTCAGGGTCCGTGCGGGCGAGCAGCGCCAGGATGTTGGCCCGGCCCGCGAACGTGGCCCAGGCCTTCGCGCCGTCGATCAACCAGCCCTGCTCGCCGTCTAGCTCCCCTCGAGTCGCCTTGCACTGCACCGACGCGACATCGGAGCCGATGTCCGGCTCCGTGACGCAGATCCCGACGATCAGCTCGCCACTGGCGATGCGTGGCAGCCAGGCTTGGCGCTGCTCATCAGTGCCGCCTTGTGCCAGCGCGCGGGTGAGGATCTCCGAGCGCGTGATCAGGCTGCCGGCCACAAGCGATGCGGCCGACAGCTCCTCCGTCAGCACGACCATGGTGAGCAGGCCCATGTCTGTGCCGCCGAACTCCTCCGGAATGGAGCTGCCAAACAGGCCGAGGTCAGCCATCTTGCGGATCAGCTCCTCCGGCACGAGATGGTCCTCGCGGTGCATCTCCTGCGCGATGGGGACGATCTCGGTCCTGGCGAACGTGCGGAACTGGTCGCGCGTCATCGACGCGATCTGGTCCTCGAGCACGGTCGCGTGCGCACCTCGCGCCTCCAGCACGTTCGCGCCGAGCGCGGTCACGTGGGCGTCGCTGAGCCCAACGCGCATCAGCGCG
>JADFRJ010000265.1 GCA_022561355.1 Chloroflexota bacterium
AGATCGCCGAGTTTCGTTATCTCCTCGATGGCTGCGGCTGGCAACTCGTCACGCCCGCAGACGTGGGCGTCCAGCTTGACGTCGACGAGACTGGACAAACGTATCTGGAGAATGCCACACTAAAGGCGCTCGCATTTGCGAGAACTAGCGGCCTAACCTCGCTGGCCGACGACTCCGGGCTCGAAGTCGACGCACTTGATGGACGCCCGGGAATCTTGTCGGCGCGTTATGCTGGCGCAGACCTAACGGACGGCGAACGAGTCGCTGCCCTGCTGGACGAGCTAGCCGGCGTGTCTAAGAACGCTAGGACGGCCCGCTTTCGCTGCGTCATCGCGATTGCGACGGCGAAGGGTGAGGTACAATCGGTAGAGGGCACGGTAGAAGGCCGCATCGCGATCGAGCCGCGCGGCGAGAACGGGTTCGGGTACGACCCGATCTTCGAGCTTCCGGAACGCGGCCTCACCGTCGCCGAGTTGCCTGCTTCCGAGAAGCACGCGGTCAGCCATCGGGGCGTTGCCGCAAGAGAAGCTCGGAAGCTGTTGGAGAACATGCTGCATGACGATTGACGAACTCATCCCGCTCGCGCCTCGCGAACCCGCGATCACAGCCGACGTGCCCACAACTGGGCCGCTGACGGACGGCTTCGGGCGTCTGATCAAGAACTTGCGGATATCCGTCACCGACCGCTGTAATTTCCGCTGTACCTACTGCATGCCGGAAGAGGGGCTCGTCTGGCTAAATCGCGACGACATCCTCTCCTACGAGGAGATCGAACGCCTCACCCGCATCTTCGTAGCCATCGGCGTCGAGGAGATCCGCCTCACCGGCGGCGAGCCACTCGTGCGCCGCGACCTCCCCGTCCTGATCGAAAAGCTCTCGGTCATGGAGAGCCTCACGAGTCTCAGTCTCACCACGAACGGCTTCTCGCTCAAGCAGATGTGCGGCGACCTCGTCGCGGCCGGCCTCCAGCGCATCAACGTCAGCATGGACACCCCTGTCCGCGAGAAGTTCAAGCACATCACGCGCCGGGACGCCCTCCCTCAAGTGCTCGAAGGTCTAGAGGAGTGCGAGAAGTATCCGCAGCTTTCGCCGATCAAGGTGAACGCCGTCGCCATCCGCGACTTCAGCGAGGAAGACGTCCTTGCCTTCGCCGAACTCGCGCGGCGCAAGCCCTATATCGTGCGCTGGATCGAGTTCATGCCCCTGGACGCGGATGGCCAATGGGAGCGCAAAGACGTCCTCACCGGCGCGGAGATCCGCGCGATCATCGAAACCAAGTACGAACTTGTGCCGACCTCCGACGACCGCATCGCCACCGCGCAGCGTTTCCGCTTCGCCGACGGGAAGGGCGAGGTGGGCTTCATCAACCCCGTCAGCGAGCCGTTCTGCGAGACCTGCGACCGCATTCGCCTCACCGCCGACGGCCAGTTCCGCACCTGCCTCTTCTCCACGTGGGAGACCGACCTCCGCGCACCGCTCCGCTCGGGAGCGAACGACGCCGAGATCGAGCGCATCATCCGCGCGGCCGTCTGGCGCAAGGAGATGAAGCACCACGTCAACGACCCCGGCTTCCAGCCCGCCTCCCGCAGCATGTCCCAGATCGGCGGCTGAGGCTAGCGCGGCGTGGCGGGAACGTCTTCGGTTTGTATCCTCGGGGCTGGCTTTTCACACATCGCCGGGCTGCCTCTTGCTTCTGACCTTCTCACATCACAGGTGTACGCGGCGTCCGATGCCGCGCTGCGGCGGCACTCGGCAGTATGGATTGACTACAAAGCATGGACTTCCGGACAGCACCAGCCGACCGAACTCTATCTGACTCGTCTATTTAGCCAACGCGGCACATTGAACGGAGCCAGACTATGGGCATGGGCCGTCGAATTGCTTGCAGCAGTACTTGCCACGCCAAAGCGGAGCGACCGGGTCGCATCAAGCCCACGCTATCAAGGCCGAATCACATCGCCTGTCCGCGACCCAGTTCATGACGACTTCTGGCGTTGCATTCTCGCGGGCACAGAAATGAAGGGTGTCATCACTACAAACTACGACATGCTGGCAGAGCGGGGGCTCCGACACCGTCCCATGCTGAGGCCACAACGCCCGGGAGTATACTACGGAGGCTTTCCGCGCCCTCAGCTACTAAAGGGTCAGGCAAGTCCGTTCACAACCGCGATTGATATGCGCAGCATTGAGCTAACGGGGTCGGTACCTGTGTTCAAGCTTCATGGTTCTCTTAATTGGTCCTTGGCGGACTCGAATGTAATCATGTACCAAGACATGCGACCCGCATTTCGGCGAGGCGGCGACGCGGCCATCGTCCCTCCTGCAGCCAAGAAGAGCATCCCGGCCTGGATGAAGGGTGTCTGGGACGAGGCAGCTCATGTGCTAGACGAAGCCAGCCTCTGGATCGTAGTAGGCTACTCACTGCCACCTTATGACCATGATGTTCGCCGCCTGCTGGCAGGAACTGGTGCGGGAAAAGACGTAGTCTTGCTCGACCCTGCTTCAAAGAGTCTATATGCAAGGTGGAAAGACGTGCTGCACGATGCACAGATCAGTCCGCTCCAAGGTCTGCCTGAAGGCCTGGGGGAAATCGAAGAACTCTTGGGCCAAGCCGGTGGAGTCGGATAGCTTCTGATGCCCACCACCGGCGCGGTCTGCTACATCCGCCAGAACGGCCGCGTCCTGTTACAGCTCAAGGCTAATGGGCGTTTCGGCGGCGGGTGGTGGAACGCCCCCGGCGGCAAGCTGGACGGCGGCGAGACCGCGGAGGAAGCCGTCACGCGTGAGGTTCAGGAAGAGACCAGCCTCAGCGTGAAAGGCCTGCGCGAACATGGAACGCTCACGTTCTACTTCGGCGACACGGCTGAGCCGGACTATCTCGTTCACGTCTTCTCGACGGCGCAGTTCGACGGCGAACCGCACGACTCTGAGGAAGGCCGCTTAGAGTGGTTCGACGAGGCCGCCCTCCCCTACGGCCAGATGTGGCCCGACGACCGCATCTGGCTGCCGGACCTGCTCGCTGGCCGGAGCTTTCGCGGGACGTTCTAC
>JADFRJ010000266.1 GCA_022561355.1 Chloroflexota bacterium
GTTCGTGGCAGTGGAACAAGCAAGAGAGCTGATCGACCGTTGGGATGCAAGGGCCGAGCTTGCGACTAGAGATCGAATCATCCGGACTGAAAAAGCTTGGGTCGAGGGTTATCCGGTTCCAATCGATTTCGTTCCTCTTAAGCGCCAGGTCAAGATCGGCGTTTTGGGTCGGCAGGGCATGATCTACGCTCACTGGGAAGATGAAGAGGCCAAGAGAATAGACGACGCTTTGCAGCTGGTTCAACCGATGGAAGGCGGACCGCGCTCGGCTGCGATCAGCGGAGGATGGGCCGCGATCGAGTCGTTGCTGACCGAGGCGGGGGAGCCGGAGCATTTAGCCGCCGACCGACTGTCTGCAATTATCGCCTGCTCCTTTCCCCGGGCAGAGCTTACTACGCTGTCGTATTACCACTCTAAGAACGCTTCTGACTCACTGGCGAAATCCCTCGCTGATGAAGAAGACAATTTGAAACGGGCTAGGACGATGGCAGATGCAATAATGAAAGGGGATAGCATTTCTGGTAGAGGACCGCAGGATGAAGCGGCTGTCGAGCGCATGCGCCAGCTACTCTCAGACCCTCGCGCCTCGTTTGAGCGTGTACGTAGATACGTCGGAATCGCTCTTAACCGCCTCTATCGCCAACGCAACCTGCTGTTACATGGCGGGAGGGTCTCAGGGGAACGTCGCCAAGAAGCACTCTCGACCGCTCCACCACTGATCGGCGCTGGGCTGGATCGGATCGTTGATGCTTGGTTCACGGATGGCACTCCACCTATCGAACTCGCGGCGCGGGCGGCGCTTGGTATTGACCTCGTCGGCACATCGGGTGGGCGGCACCCCACTGAACTTCTCGAGCCGCTGTGAACGTAACTATCTTCAGTAGCTGCTAATAAGCAACGCCGTAAAGGATCGTCCCGGCAGGGTATTTTCCGTTCTCGTCTGAGATACAGCCCCTTACGCAGGCGTGAACTCTGGTAGCGACAGCCCTTCCTGGTCGTTCCAGCGGACCCTCACGCGCTGGCCGACGGAGACGCTCTCCGGGTCGACGTCGACGACGTTCGAGAGCATGCGGAAGCCCTCGTCGAGATCGATCCAGGCGATCACGTAGGGGATGCGCTCGCGGAATGCCGGGTGGTAGTTCTGGCGCACGATGCTGTAGGTGTAGACCGTGCCCTCTCCCTTGGACGTCTTCCAGCTCAGGTTGAGGCTGGTGCAGTGCGTGCAGTGGCGCCTGGGATGCCAGACGATTCCACCACAGTCGTCGCAGACCTGGTACTTCAGCTCGTGGTCCTTGGTCGCGTCCCAGAACGGCTCGGTGTCTGGCTCAGGGAACTTCGGTATCGGTCGGTCCATCCTAGCCATTAGTCCCTCCCCAGAATGATCGTGCTGCCGCTGTGGCGCGCGCCCAGCATCCCGCCGTTGCCGTGCGCGACCGCAAGCTTCGCGTCCGGAACCTGCGACGAAGACTCGCCGCGTAGCTGTCGGGTGGCCTCGGTCAGGAGGAACAGGCCTCGCATGCCGGGGTGGTTCGACGAAAGTCCGCCGCCGTCCGTGTTGAGCGCGGGAGCGCCGGCCTGGTCGAACCGCAGCTTCCCGCCCTCGACGTAGGCGCCGCCCTCGCCTTTCTTGCAGAAGCCCAGGTCTTCCAGCAGCGTGAGCACCGTGATCGTGAACGAATCGTAGATCATCGCGATCTCGATCTCGTCGGGCCTGACGCCCGCTTCGCCGAACGCCGTGGGCGCGGACTGCGCGGCCGCGCTGGTCGTGATGTCGCCGCCGCTCTCGGGATACTTGGTCGCTTCTCCGGCGCCCAGGATCCACACCGGCGTCTTCTTCGTGTCGCGAGCGACATCAGCCGACGCGATCACCACCGCGCCGCCGCCGTCCGAGATGATGCACGACTCCAGCAGATGCAGCGGGTCCGCGATCATGCGCGACGACATCACATCTTCGACCGTGATCTCACGGGCGCCCGGCAGGAGTTCGAGGTCCTCCATCCCCTTCTTCGCCTCCGGGTTTCGCATCGCGTGGAAGCGCGTGGTGACAGAGATCTCCGCGAGCTGCTCACTCGTCGTGCCGTACTCGTGCATGTGGCGTCGTGCGACCAGCGCATAGTTGGAGATGAGCGTCATGCCCCAGGAGCCCTCCATGTTGCCCAGCGGGCTTGGCGGTCCTCCCCCCATGCGGCCGCCCGTGCCGATGCTGAACTGCTGGCTGTGGGCCGTCGAGCCGTAGGTGAGCAGCGCGACCTTCGCCTTGCCCGCGGCGATGTCGCGCTTGGCGTGCGCGGCGTGGAACTCGTACGAGCTGCCGCCGACGGACGTGGTGTCGATCACGTTGGGCTTGATGTTGAAGTACTCGGCGATGCTCAGCCCGGACATGCCGCCAGCCCCACCGTCGCCGGCGTCATAGATGGCGTCGACGTCGCTCCATGTCAGGCCGGCCTCCTCCAGCGCCTTAGCGGCGGACTCAGCCTTGATCTGCAGGGGAGTGATGCCGGGCGCCTTGCGCAGCGGGTATTCATAGATGCCGACGATGGCGGCGTCGCGTGTTTGTGTTGGCATACTACTCCTCTGTCTCGCTCTCTGAGCCTGCCGGTGGCGCCACCTCGCGCGGCCTGCCCCCAAATGACATGGAAGCGGTGAGCGCCTGGCGGAACGAGCGCTCCATGTGGGTAAAGGCGTCATCCAGGCTCCAGGGCGCGTTGGCCTGAAGCTCCCGAATAGGCTCCGGCGTGTTGTACAGGCCGATGCGGAAGCCCGCGGCGGAGATCACCTGGCCGTTGAGCCAGTCCGTCCCTTCGCTGGCGATGAACACGACCGGAGTCGCGACGTTGTCTGGCGAGCGCTCCGGGCTATCAGCGCTCGCGGGAGCCGGAGCGCGCCTTCGCGTTTGAGGGACCGATGCTGTCATGCGGGTCGCGGCGCCGGGTGAGATCGCGTTCGACGTGACCCCGTAGCGGCCGAGTGCCGCGGCGCAGGAGTAGGTCAGGCCGATGATGCCCATCTTGGCCGCGGCGTAGTTTGGCTGGCCTGGCGCACCGT
>JADFRJ010000267.1 GCA_022561355.1 Chloroflexota bacterium
GTCACGTCCCCGCCTTCGCGCATGACCTCGGCCTGGCCGAACGGGATCGCGTAGTCCTCGTCCGGGACCTCACCTTTTCGCGCGTAGAGCGCCGTGTGCTCGATGAAGATCACCGGGTTCTGCTCGTCAAATGCGGTCTTCAGCAAACCGCGCGCGTCGCGCGGCGTGTAGGGGACGACCACCTTGATCCCAGGTATGTGCGCAAACCAGCCTTCCAGGCTCTGTGAATGCTGGCTTGAGAGCTGGCTGCCGGCGCCGCTCGCCATCCGGATCACCAGCGGCACGTTGATCTGCCCAGCGGACATGTACGAGAGCTTGGCGGCGTTGTTGACGATCTGGTCCAACGCGAGCAGGCTGAAGTTGATCGTCATCAGCTCCACGATCGGGCGGAGTCCGCCCATCGCGGCCCCGATGCCTGCGCCAACGATGACCGACTCGGAGATCGGCGTGTCCATGATGCGTTCCGGGCCGAACTCTTCGAACAGGCCCTTCGTCACCGAGTACGAACCGCCGTAGGCGCCGATGTCCTCGCCCATGAGGAACACGTTCTCGTCGGCCTGCAGCTCCTCCTGGAGCGTCAGACGCAGCGCGCCGCGGAAGCTCATCTCGGCCACTAGCTGTCCTCCTTGTAGACGTGGCGATACAGCTCTTCGAGCTGCGGCACGGGACTCTCTTCGGCGTAGCGCACCGCTTCATTCACGATGTCTTCGACCTCCGCCTCCAGTGTCTCGAAGGCGCCGTCATCGATCACGCCGTCTTCGGTCAGCGTCTTTCGGAACGTGATGATCGGGTCGAGTTCACGCCAGCGTTCCGTCTCCCCCCTATTTCGATAGGCCTCAGGGTCAGCCATGGAATGGCCGCGGTAGCGGAAGGTGATCGCCTCCAGGAAGGAAGGTCCATCGCCCGCGCGAACGCGTTTGGCCGCCTTGACGGTTTCGCCGTACATTTCCAGGACGTTCATGCCGTCGACCTGCTTGGACGGCATGGCATAGGCCGCAGCGCGCTTGTAGACCTCGATCACCGCAGATACGCGGCGGATGTCCGTACCCATGCCATAGAAGTTGTTCTCGCACATGAACAAGACGGGGAGCTTCCAGACCGCCGCTAGGTTAAGCGCCTCGTGGAACTCACCTTCATTCACGGCGCCGTCGCCGAAGAAGCAGATGACGATGCGGTTATTTTTGAGCCGTTGGTTCGCGAGCGCGATCCCGCAGGCCAGGGGCAGGTGGCCGGCTACGATCGCGTAGCCGCCCATGAAGAACTTCTCGGTGTCGAAGAGGTGCATGGAGCCGCCCTTACCGCTGCTGACGCCCGTGGCCTTGCCGAACAGCTCCGCCATGATCCGTTCCGGTTCAAGGCCGCGGGCGAGCGCGTGCCCGTGGTCGCGGTAGTGCGTCAGTAGGTGATCGTCATTGTTCAACGCCGAGATCGCTCCGACCGCGATGGCCTCCTGGCCATTGTAGAGGTGCAGGAATCCAGCGATCTTCTGCTTCGAGTACATTTCAGCCGCCTTCGTCTCAAAGCGGCGGATCAGCATCATCTTCCGGAGCAGCTCAATCAACTGCTCGTTCGGCAGTTCTTTCACGGCAGGCTTGTCGATCAGTTGCGTCATCGTTCGTTCCAGAAGTGGATCGCTTCGCCATCGACATCGAGGGCGGCCTCCTTGAGGATCTCGGATAGCGTCGGGTGGGCGTGGACGGCCCAACTCAGCTCGCGCGGCGTCGTCTCGAGCACGCTGCCCAACGATGCCTCCGCCAACAGCTCCGTCGCGTCTTGGCCAATCAGGTGGTAGCCGACGATCTCGTTCGTCGAAGCGTCGACGACGAGCTTCGCGATGCCGTCCGTCTTCTCCTTCGCGATCGCCTTGCCGTTGCCGCGATAGGGGAACGTTCCGATCTTGACGTCCAGGCCCTGCTCGCGCGCCTGCGCCTCCGTGAGGCCCAGGCTGGCGACCTGTGGCTGGCAGTAGGTGCAGCGCGGCATCTTGTCGTAGGGGAGTGGCGTGGGCGTCTGCCCGGCGATCGCCTCCGCCGCCGCGACGCCCTGCGCGGACGCGACATGCGCCAGCGGGAGCTTGCCGGTCACGTCCCCGATGGCGTAGACGCCGGTGGAGGACGTGCGCATCGCGTCGTCGATCGGAATGAAGCTGCGTTCGACCGTGACGCCGGCCTCTTCGAGGCCGAGGGCATCTGTGTTGCCGCCCATGCCGATGCCGATCAGCACCTTGTCCGCGGCCAACTGCTCCGCCTTGCCGCCCACGCTGATGGAGACCTCGGCGCGACCGTCAGCGACCGTCACACCCTCGACCCGCGCCCCCGTGCGAAAGGCGATGCCTTGCTTTTTGAAGGCGCGCTCAAGCTGGATGCTGATCGCCTCGTCCTCGAGTGGTAAGAGGTGGTCGAGCAGCTCCACGATCGTCACGTTCACGCCATACGCGTTGTAGAAGTACGCGAACTCGGCCCCGATAGGCCCGCCGCCGACGATCACGAGCGACTCTGGTGGCTCGCGCAGTTCAAGAGCCTCGCGGCTCGTGATCACCGTCGTGCCGTCGATCTCGATGCCCGGCAGCGATAAGGCGTGCGCGCCGGTCGCAAGGATCACGCTCTTCGCCTCGATGCTGTCGCCGCCTTCGACGGCGATCGTCGTTGCGCTCTTTAGCGTGCCGCGTCCCGGCACGACGTCGACCTTGTTCTTCTTGAGCAAGAACTCGACGCCTTTCACCATGCGATCGACAACGGTCCGGCTGCGGTCGATCGCCTGCGCCATATCGATGTGCAGTGCGTCGTAGGTGATGCCGAAGTCTTTAGCGTTCTGGAAGAGGTGCACCAACTCGGCGTTCCAAAGGAGCGCCTTGCTGGGGATGCAGCCCCAGTTCAGGCAGAGCCCGCCTACTCGGTCCTCTTCGATCACGGCGGCCTTCATGCCGAGCTGGGCGGCCCGGATCGCGGCGACATAGCCGCCTGGTCCGCCACCGAGCACGGCCACGTCGTAGGCGGCCACTAAGCGTTTCCTCCGGCCACCCC
>JADFRJ010000057.1 GCA_022561355.1 Chloroflexota bacterium
GAACTGGAAGCGATCGCCAGACTGAGAGACACCTGCACAGCGCCCGATGACAAGATGGTAGGACACCTGGAGGGAGTCGAAGTCGCCGCTCGGCGGCTAGCAGCCGCCGAGTCCGAACTCGAACAGCTCCGCGTCTTGTTGGAAACTGATCGAATCAAGTACCGGTTCGGAAAAAAGGCCAACTGGCAGGAGGTCTCAGTAGACGAGGTGCGCGACCGCCTGAAGGAAGCCCATGACCTGCGGGGCGACCTGCTCGCGCAAGCCGGTGCGAGCGTCATCCCACCGCTCCTCTCCGCCATCCAGCGCTTCGTTCTCGACTATGCGGCGGAGCGCAGGACGCAAGGGCGGCTGGAGTTCCACGACCTGCTCATCCTTGCGCGTAACCTCCTGCGCGACGACGCGACCGTGCGCGAAGCGGTGCGCAAGCAGTTTTCGCATCTCCTGATCGACGAGTTCCAGGACACCGACCCGCTGCAGATCGAAATTGCGGTCCTGCTTGCGAGCAGCGGACCTGCCGAAGGAGTGCGCTGGCAAGACGCGCATGTCGATGAAGGACGCCTCTTCTTCGTCGGCGACCCCAAGCAGTCGATCTACCGCTTCCGGCGGGCAGACATCGACCTCTACCAGGCTACCCAGGAACACTTCTCGTCAGGAGTCGTGCAGCTTCAGCAGAACTACCGGTCCGTCGGCCCCGTCATCGATTGGCTCAACGAGATGTTCGCCCATCTAATGGGCGCGGAGCCGGTTCCCGGCCAGGCCGCCCATGTGGCGCTTGAGGCGTCCCGCGGCAGGCAGGACAAGGGCCCTGCCATCCGGCTCTTCGGCCGCGCGAGCATCGACAAAGAGACCGTCGCGGACATCCGCGCCCTCGAAGCGCAGGACATCGTCCGTACGGTACTCGCCACCAAGAGTGAACGCTGGCAAATTTTGGACCAGGCCGATGATGCTATCCGCGACGCGAAGTACGCCGACATCGCCATCCTCATTCCCACGCGCACCGTCCTGCCCCGGATCGAGGAGGCGCTGGAAGAGGCCCGCATTCCGTACCGCGTCGAATCGCAATCGCTCGTCTACGACACGCAGGAAGTCCGCGACCTGCTGTCCGTCCTGCGCGCGATCGACGACCCTACAGACGAGGTCGCCCTGATCGCGGCACTGCGGGCGCCCGCCTTTGCCTGTGGCGACGACGATCTGCTGCGCTTCCGCAAAGAGCGCGGCCGCTGGGACTACCGAGCCCGCCCGCCCGTAAGCCTTCCGGAAGACGATCCCGTCGTTGAGGCCATGCGCGCGCTACACGACTTGCACCGACGCCGTTGGTGGGAGCCGATCAACGCCATCGTTGAGGCCGTGATCCGGGAGCGCCGCCTCTTCGAACTGGCCTTCGCGCATCGCCGTCCTCGCGAGCGATGGCAACGCCTGCGACTGGTACTGGATCAGTCGCGCGCGTTCGCGGAGGCCGGCGGCCGCACGCTTCGTCAGTTCATCGACTGGGCCGAGCGCCAAGCTGAGGAAGGCACGCGCATCGTCGAGACAGCCGTGCCTGAGCCCGACGACGATGCCGTCCGCATCATGACGGTTCATGCCGCCAAAGGCCTCGAGTTTCCGATCGTACTCCTCGCGGGCCTCAACATAGAGAGCGGCTCGCAGAGACGCTCCGAGCCCGTCCTCTGGCATGAGGACGGCCGGATGGAGATCGCCATCGGTACCAGATATTTCCAAACGCCCGGCTACGACGAACGCTTCCAGGACGAGGAGCGCATGGACGAATTCGAGAAGATCCGAGTCCTCTACGTGGCGGCGACCCGTGCCCGCGACCACCTCATCGTCAGCCTCTACCACAAGGCCAAGAGCGAGACGCTGGCCTCACGCCTCTTTCAACTAAGCGAGCCCCTGACCGATCTCTGGCACGCTCCGGCCCCCGTCGCCCTGCCACAGGAAGCCCACGCCCCCATGGAGTTCGATGACTCCGCCGGCGCGTACGCAGCCTGGCTCAACGAGCGCGAACAACGTATCGAATCGCTACGACGCGTCCCAACCAGGTCGGCGACCGAGATCGTCAAAAGGACCGCCGGCGACGAAGATGACCCCAACGTTCAGAAGGACCCGCCCGTCGAAGAGGTGCCTCCTTGGCGCCGCGGACGCGCCGGTACCGCCCTCGGCCGCGCGGTCCACGCAGTGTTGCAGAGCATCGATATGGAAACGCGCGCCAACCTCGAAAGCGCGGCGAAAGCGCAGGCGGACGCGGAAGGCATCGCGGGGCGCTGGCAGGAGATCGCCCGCATGGTCGAAGCAGCCCTCGACTCAGCATCGCTGCGTGAGGCGATATCTGGTGGCCGCTACTGGCGCGAGCTATTCGTCTCCGCGCCGATCGGCAACGTGAGCATAGAAGGGTTCATCGACCTGCTCTATGAGACCAACGATGGCCTCGTTGTCGTCGACTACAAGACGGACCGCGCCCCAGGTGAGCAAGAGCTGGAGGCGGCGCTGGAACGTTACACTCCACAGGGCGCCACGTATGCGCTCGCTGTCGAGGAAGCGTTGGGGCGAACAGTAGCGAAATGCGTGTTCGTGTTCGTTGAACCGCGACGCTCCCGCGAACGCCACATCGAGGATCTAAAGGGCGCGATGGCGGACGTGCGCGCGCAACTCGCCCTTACTGCTACCGGCGGCGCTCCGCCATCTCTAGGGGAGGGTCAGCTTTCGCCTCCGAGCGTTTCCCCAGAATGAACTCGATAATCGCTTTGTTCGACAGGTCTGGCCGCTCCAGATGGAACGCGTGCCGCAACCCCTTGAAGACCTGCAATTCCGCATTGGGAATTCGCTCCGCCAAGATCTCTGAATTCTTGGGATCGATGAGCATGTCTTCATCGCCCGTCATCACCAGCGTCCGATGGCGAATCCGATCAAGCCGGTCATAGGTGTCATGCTCCAGCACGGCGTCGGCTTGATGACGCAGGCCATGCGTGGTCGGTGGGAACCTGATCAAGGACAAGACGAAGTCCTGGAGTTCGGTCGTCGACTTCGTCATCGCCTCTTCCGTCCAGAGCCGTTTCAGTAAGTCGGAGAGCCATTCCAGCGATCCCTGGCCGTTGGAGTCGTGGAAGGCGCAGATGTCGCTTTGCAGCCTCGCCACGCCCGCCGCATGACAGCTACCTGGCGTCGTGCAGCCTAAAATCAGCGTATCGATCCGTCCCGGATGTTCGATCGCCAACTCCTGAGCGATCATCCCACCCAGCGAAATGCCGAAGACATGCGCGCGGGGCACCTCCAGCGCATCCAGCAAACCCACGACATCGCCAGCCATCTGCGAGACGCTGTACGGTCCTTCCGGCGACGACGAGCGTCCCACGCCCCGATTGTCGAACGTGATGACACGGAACTGCTCCGCGAGCCCAGCTAGCTGCGGGTGCCACGTAGCGGCGTTGCCACCCCACCCCATGATCAGAAGTAGCGGCTCGCCGGAGCCATGCTCTTCGTAATAGATTTCGATCCCGTTCGACTCGATCGTGGCCATTGCAGCCTCGTTCCTCTCCGGAACCACTACTGGTTCCATGAGGGATACTCCTGATGGAAAGGTCGGCTGCCTCATGGAGAACATGAGAGGGCACCCCTTGTAGGAGAGCGGCGACGTAGCTAAATTGAGTCGGAGTGGGCTGTTTCAGAGGGAACGAGCGGATAACCACTCGTTCACGGTCGGCCAGAGACGCGTAACGGCGCTCCTGCCCGCAATCAGGCTGACATGGCCGCCACGCACGGTTAAGTCCTGCTTATCCTCGCTGCCAACGTATGACGTTAGGGACTTCGTTGCATCGTATGGGGAGATGTGATCGAATTCCGCCACGGCGTTCAGGACCGAACCTGAGATTCGCTTGAGGTCGATACGCGTGCCTCCAAGCTCCAATTCGCCCTTGATCAGCTTGTTCCCCCACATCAGCTCCTTCGTGAACTGACGGTACGCCTCGCCAGGGAACGGGATCTGGTCCTGCACCCACTTGTAGCGGATGCGCCAGTTGTAGACGTACTCCTCGTCCCAGAGGTTGTCCCACAACCGCAGATAGCTCATCGGCCGCTCCAGCGGGCGCAGCATCTCAAGCGACCTCGAGATCAACTCCGCCGGGATGTTGCCATACGTATCGACCAGCTGGTCCACGTCGAACCAGCGGGGGTCCACCCAGCGACGCAGCAGCCCCATCCCGTCGAAGTCCACCGGCGTGGCGACGCAAATCAGGTTCTTTACCCCTGACTCCGGAAAGGCTCCGCCGTACATAAGACCGAACACGCCGCCCATGCAATACCCAAGTAGCGATACGTCGTCCTGGCCGGTTTTTTCTCGCACAATCTCCAGGCAGCGCGGCATCATGTCCATAACGTAGTCATCTAGGCGCAGAGTATGGTCTTCCGCACGTGGATAGCCCCAATCGATCATGTAGACATCGAAGCCCTGCTTGAGCAGATACTCCACGAAGCTTTGACCGGGAGCGAGATCGAGAATGTAGGCCTTGCTGACGAGCGACATCACGAATACGAGCGGCACGCGGTACACGTCGTCGGTCACGGGCCTGAAGCGATAGAGCTTCATCGTGCCCTTCGCATAGAGCGTATCCTTCGGCGTGATCCCAACATCCGGATCGTGCCGGCCGAGCAGCACGTCGAGGCTGCGGCGCGACCTGTCGATGGTGCGCGTCGCCTCCCGGCCTACCTGGCCTACCAGTGACTCGGGCGCCTTAGCTTGCTTGATCACAAGTCCTCGGCCTCGTCATCCTTGCTTCGGCCAATGCGCGGCGATAGCCGCGTCCCATCGGATTGGCGATGTTATCGTCTCAGTCCCTGGGGAACTGCTTCGCCCTGCGGGCGTTCTACCGTTTCCTGCACGTCCTCAGCCGTGCGGTACTCTGGCGGTGTGCGAGTTCGCGTCGGCTCAGGGCGGGCGGCCTCACGCTCGTCAGCCATGTCGACGGCCTCCGCCGCGATCTGGAGCATCTCCTCGATGCGCGAAAGCCGGTCTTCGATCGACCGCAAGGTTTCGCCCAGATCCACCACATCCGTGCGTGACGGCATGTTCATGAACGTGAGGTACCGCTGCATGCCTTCAGCCATCGTGCGCTGAAAAGCTGCCGTCATCTCCATATAGCCGCCCATGCTACGTGCAAACGGCTCCGTGTTCATGGCCTCGTTGAAGAACGCGTTAAACTGGCGTTCGGTCTGCGTGAGCCATTCCCGCCAGGCCTCCATGACGTCTGGCCTCGGCTGGTCAGTTTGCTCAGACATTCGTCTTCCCCCTTCCATCTCCCATCTGTCAGCCGCCATCTGTCCGAACGCACCACCCAGCGCCTCTTTTGCGGAGGATCCCATTTTCGCACCTTTCCAGAAACATTGCAAGATGGCGAAGCTATTGAGCCTCGTCTCAGCTTCGAATCGCCCCACAGGTTTAACCTGCCGTTTACCTAAAACGCTTGACTCAAGATCGAGCGAGCGCCATCATGAACTAAGGAGTAGCCTGCGTATCTAATCAGGCGCGCCTCGAGCCTATCCAAGGAGGGATGAATCATGGCAAACGACGATGCGGCCAGCAAGTATTACGAAGCGTTAAATGAGACCTCGGATGCGGTTATCGACGCGATTCGCGCCGCGAACAACCGGGGCCACCGCTTCACCACTGCCCTGATCGAGCAAGCTCAGGAGAACCAGCGGGATGCGGCTGAGATCACCCGCAAGTGGGCCGCCGCGCCATTCGACATGATCGGCCTCATGAGTTCGATCACCGAGTCGACGACGAAAGCCCAGGGACGCGCGCTCGACGCCACACGTCAGATCTTCAATGAGTTCTCGGACGTCCAGAAGGAGACGCGCGACATCGTGCAGCGCGTGATCGCCGCCAACCGCAGTGCAAATGAGGCGTCGGTCAATATGGCCCGCAGCGCGTTCTCGCGAGCGACCACCGCAGTGCAAACGGCCACTGAGCGCACGAACGGGAAGCCTGCCGACACCAAGGCGAACTCCCCGAAGACGGAAGCCAAGGTCAGATAGGCCTCAGAATTACTTCGCGTCAGCCAGGAGCTTTGCGATCCGCCGGTAAACTTGTGGGTTGAAGGCAAGTCCGCTGTGTGTGCCGTTGACCTTCGTATTCAGTTCTTCTTCGTCCTCAACGCAGCTCTGCCAATCGACCACACCATCCGTCTCAGTGTAAATCGCGGCGCGCCGCACTGATTCGGGAAAGTCCGCTCTCAGCGAGCTAGCGAAGCCGCAGGTGCAGGAGCCCGTGTAACAGTCCCTTTTCTGCTCATTGACCTCCGACTTACGCTGTTCCCTGATCCGATCTCGTACGAAGTCGGCTGCGGCGAGGACCATAGGATGCACGCGAATGTCATTGAATGGGGAAGCGAGGCAGATCACCTGTTTAACTTGGTCGGGGCGCTCTCGCGCCGCGCTCCGCGCCAGCAGGCCGCCAAGACTATGACCAATGAGACTCAATTGAGCGCCGGTTTCGATCTGCGCCTCGTCCATCGTGGCAAAGAGGCGCTCTCGCAGGACGTCCGGACACTCTGCGTTACGGCCGATACGCGAGTAGTAGGGCGTGTAGCCAATGCGGCGCAGCCAATTGTACATCTCCATGAGATACGTATCAGAGCCAAGGAAGCCAGGGATCACGATGACGGGCTCGCCTTCGCCACGGGGAACACCCACGCCGTAGTACACGGGCGACGCACGGAGGGCCAGCCAGTCCATGCCCACCAGCGCCTCTCGCCAAAGCGGAACCGCGACCGGCTTCAGGCTCTCCGCACTAGCTTCCGCTGCGCACATAGTGGCCTCCCTCACATCGTGGCCTCTCTCTTATGCGTATCATACTAGCATACCCGTTAAAAACCTCGGTCAGGCCAGCCCTAGACGCGGCGTTCCCAGCAGAGTAAGCTAGTAAGTCCAGCGGTAAAGGATTACCGATGCCCAACAAGCTCAACCACCGGATGACGGCGCAAGACGCGGCCTTCCTCTATTTAGAACGGTCACACGCCCCCCTGCATATCGGCTCGCTCGGCGTCTACGAAGGCCAGATCCCTTTCCAACGCTTCGTCGAGCACATCGCTTCGCGCATTCCATCCATTCCCAGGTATCGGCAGCGCGTGCTGTTCGTGCCATTCGGACTTGCCCACCCTACGTGGGAAGACGACCCCGATTTCGATGTCGAACGCCAGATCTTCTTCACCGAACTTCCGGCGCCCGGGACGTTTGAACAGTTGAAAGAACTCTCGGTTGAACTCTTCAAAGAGCCGCTCGATCGAACCAAACCGCTCTGGGAAATGCATGTCATCCACGGCCTGGAGGGTGACCGATCGGCCATCCTCTGCAAAGTGCACCACTGCATGGTAGATGGCGTCTCCGGCATCGAACTGCTCATGGCCGTGGTCGACATTACCCAAGAACCAGCTCCCCCGCCCGAGCCGGACAACTGGCAGCCGAAGCCTTTGCCCACGACATCTTCGCAGCTTGCCGACGCTTTCTGGGACAACCTCGAGACGCAACGCGAGATGTGGCAAGAGATTGGGGAGACCATCCTCGACCCGCGCGCGCGCATCCAGCGATCTCAAGACGTAGCCCGTTCTATGACGAACGCCTCGCCATGGATGTCACGCCCTGCCCCCCGCACACCGTTCACCACGAAGCTCGACGCGGGCCGCCACGTCGCCTTCAGCGAAATGTCCTTCCCCGAGATCCGCGAGATCCGCACCACGCTCGGCGGCACCGTAAACGACGTGGTCCTCGCGATCATAACTGGCGCCCTGAGGGGCTACCTCGAAACGCGCGGCTACGACGTCTCAGGCGAAGAACCTCGCGTCGCGGTTCCAGTCAACATCAGGATGGAGGATGAGGAAGGCGCCTTGGGCAACCGCATCTCCTTCATGCTCACGCCCCTGCCTATCGGCGAAGCGGATCCGGCGAAACGGCTCGAGGCCGTCCGCGGCCGGCTCGACACTCTCAAAGCGGAGAACCAGGCCGGCGCGATGGAGAGCTTCACCAGACTCGCCTCGTACGCTCCCGCCAGCTGGCACGCGTTCGCAGGCTCCCTGCCACCGTCAAACACCGTGGTGAACATGATCTGCACAAACGTGCCGGGCCCCATGATCCCGCTCTATAGCATTGGCCACCTGCTCTTGGCACACTACCCGCTCGTGCCTCTCAGCATGGACATGGGTATCGGCATCGGTGTCACCACCTACAACCAGAAGCTCTTCTTCGGGGTCATGGCGAACCCCCAGGCCGTGCCGGACATCGAACGCCTTGGGCAATTCATTGACGAGTCCTATCTCGCCCTGCGCGAGGCCGCCGGCGTGCAGCCGTCGGACGTACCGGAGATCGGCGGGCACTCGACGAACGGCGTGGGCGAACACGCCAACGTAGCCGCCCCTCAGGCCACTGGCTAACCTACTCGAAAGGGTCGTTGGTTAAGAACTCGCCGCCGCGGTGAGATGCTCGACGTCGGAGAAGCCATCAGCATCGAGCGACATGATCAGCATGTCCCGCGGCTTGCCCTCGTGATCGACGACGTAGTCAGCCAGCAACGCCTCTAACCGGAAACCGAGCCGTTCGAATGTGGCCCGCGCGCCCTTCTGGTCCGGCGTCATCTTCACCGTCAGCTTCTTCAGGCCAAGCGCCTTACCGATTAAGAAGATTTCGTTCACCAGACGTCTACCTAGGCCGAGCTGCCTGAAGTCTGATGAAACGAGCACACGTATCTCGCCCATGTGGCGCGTCCAGAGCGCTTCGTTGCGGTGCACGCTCGCATAACCGGCCATCTTGCCGTCCACTTCGGCCAGCAGCGTGTGCGTCCGCCCCGCCTCCAGGTTGGCGATCCACTCGTCAACCGCTTCCGGCTGCGTGATGTCCAGCCGCAGGAACAGCAGGTCGTCGGGAGGCAGATTTCGCGCGAACGATAAGATCTGATCGCGGTCGCCCGATTCCATCAAGCGCAGCGTGACATTCTTGTCTCCGGCGACGAATTCGCGTGGATACGCTCGGTTTATCTCGTCAGTTCCGTTCTTCATCGGCCCTTATCCTAGCACGTACAATGCTGCCCAGCTAGTCCCAGAAATCGAGCGCCTGACGAATCGCCTGCTCGAACTGCTCATCGTCCAACTGTTGGCGAAGCCCGCCGATCATCTTGGCATCTTCACCCACCAGATACCGCAGCTTCGGCTCCTTGTCGTGTACGGCATCATAGATCGCTTCTGCCACCACTCGCGCGTCGCCTCGCTCGCCGCCCGTCGGCAGCTTCGTCAGCGCCTGCTCGAATCGCTGGTCTAGCTCCGCGTACGGTGATCCCTCGCCGAATCGGCGCGGTATCCTGCGCGTATCGCCGATGTTCGTCTCGAAGCCACCGGGCTCGATCAGCAGCACGCGAATGCCGAACGGGTGCGTCTCGTAATAGAGCGCCTCACTCGCGGCCTCCAGCGCGAACTTGCTCGCCGCGTAGATGCCATCGAACGGAGGACCGACTCTTCCCGCAAGCGAAGAGACGTTCACGATCGTGCCGGCCTTCTTCTCACGCATATGCGGCAGGACGGTGCGTATGGTTCGCAGCGCGCCGAAGAAGTTCGTCTCGAAGATCTCCTTCGCCTCATCGTCGTCGGTCTCCTCGATCGGCCCATGCGCGCCGATCCCCGCGTTGTTCACGAGTACATCGATCCGGCCCGCCTCCGCGATCACTTTGGCGACCGCTGCGCTTACGGATGCGTCATCCGTTACGTCTAGCTGCAGCAGTTCGATCTTGAGGTCCTCGGAATCGCGCGCCTCCTCAAGCTCCTTGCCCTTCGACGTATTCCGCATGCTCGCGTAGACCGTGTCCCCCTTGCGAGCGAACTGAAGCGCGGCCAGCTTGCCGAAGCCGCTGCTGCATCCTGTGATCAGTATCGTTGCCATGTGTGGGCTCCTCTCCCAATTCTGAAGGCCTCCTGCTCCGAAGGCGCTACTGTCCGGCGCGGGAGATTGTACCAGACCACGCCTCACGTTGCGCCAAATGCAACTCTGGATCCGGCGGAGGAGATCAGCCAGCAAGCCTCCGCAGGGCGGCTGTGTGGGCTCAAAGGCGGCAAGGCACGGGCCCAGGATACTCAGCGCCGAGTTGCGCAAAGAGATCGCTAGGAAGGCTGCTCAGGCGCGTTCGAACGGGCCTTGATAACCACAGCATCAGCAATCGGCTCGATGGATATCGTCCCGAATCGCTCTTCGTAGTCAGAAATGCGGGCCGCTAGTATGATGGCCAGCGACTTTGCATGTTGCGGGGAAAGATTCAACCTGGCTGCCTCTCTCATCTCCGGCTCTCCATTCGCCTTGTACCCAACCTGGCCGATAATGAGAGTGAAATCGTACGCTGAGACAACAGTTCGGACGGCATTCGCATAGAAGGCCGGAACATCCTTCCCCCCGACGAAGGTGTCGATATCAAGCAGTTGCGGCGGATTCTTTGCGGACTTCGAGGCACGCTTCTTAGCCAATTGCAACCTCCGTTCCGGCTCCAGTACCTTGTCGATCCGACAGCGTAATTATGTGTGAGTCTTGACCTGGAAATGGCGCCTGATACGCGATAAGGGTGTGACCTGGCATGAGTTGCGCTGGCCTGGTTTGCTCGTGCAGATCCCCACTTGAATCTGATTGCATCTCTCTAAGCGCGACATCGCGATTATAGCGGGGGACAAGTGTTCGATCGGGGCTCAGGTCTATGTGATAGTTCACAAGATCGCTGTAGGGCTCGAAACGGACACCGAGGTTCACGTCAAAGGTATCAGCTAGCCTGTCGAGCGTCTCAACGCTGTATTTCTCGTACCCCCTTACATAATTCGAAATCGTCGGTTGCGCGATTCCAGAACGCCTGGCAAGCTCGTATTGACTCCAGCCCCGCTCTTTCATCATGGCTCTGAGCTGGAACGCGAGGCCGTTCGCAATATCCGCCCGTCTAAGCGTTCGTCGGAACTTGGGGCTTGCCAGCCGCTGCGCCAATGCCTGTCGTTTGCTAGACATGCTCAATCCTCCCGGCTACTCCTCGAAGAACTAGATCGCGGCGTTCAAGGGCCAACTCCAGCCCAGCTTGTTGAGCTTGTTCACTGTCATGAATCCATCCTGAAAGCAAGGTCATCTCCCCGGTCCCGGGTCCCCTGAACGCAGCAAGACGATAGTGTTGCTCAATATCCACATAGAATTCACGGAGCACTCCATACAGTTGGCCGGTCAGTTTCTTGTATCCCCGGCGGCTCCTTCTATACGTCCTCCAGTCCTCTAACGGTATATTCTCATACTGGCTCAGCAGCGAGTAGAACTCGGCTCGCACGTCATCCGGATGCTGGCCAAGCCAAGCGTCGATAACGTTCACGCCACGAATCGTGCAATCCTTGAACGCGACGTAGGCCACAGTATATCACATATTTCTTATCGGAATGGGTTGGCGATAGTATATAATAACTTTCTTATCAGTGGGTTGACAGGAGGGCTTCGGTCAAGCATAAGGTAGTGGGTCAGTTTAACTGACCCTACCCGCCATAGACGCTCCTAGCCCAACGGCTTAAGATGGATCATGCCCGAAGAGCCGTCCGCCTCCCGCCTCCAGGAGATTCGCGCCGGCCGCATCGCCAAGGTCGAGAAGCTGCGCGCGCTCGGCATCGACCCCTACCCCACCACGTTCGAGGACCGCGATTCCATCGCGGACGCGCGCGAAAAGCCGATCGATACTCCCGTCCGCATCGCCGGCCGGATCGTCCTCTGGCGCCGTCACGGCGGGTCCACGTTCGCCCAGATTCGCGAC
>JADFRJ010000268.1 GCA_022561355.1 Chloroflexota bacterium
CCGCAGACGACGCTCGCCGAGGGCGTCGCCGCGCAGTGGCGCTGGCTGAGCGACTCGGCCACAGCACCCGCGCGATAGCTGGCTTAGCCATCGACCCCGGCCGGATCTTCCGCTGCCGGCCCCCGCAGCGCAGATAACAGCATCCGCTCGCCGGAGAGGTAGTCGTACGCGAAGCAGCCACCAACAAGGACCACATCGATAACCGTTGCCCAGACGCGCGCCGCGACGGAAACGAAGACCGCCAACTCCAACGGCATCGTCGTCTGCAGAATCGCCACAAGCACGCCCTCACGCACGCCGAGGCCGGCCGGCGCAAAGACGCTGATCATCCCGACGACCCCGGCCAGAACGAACGCCCCCGCGGCCAACGGCAGATAGCGTGGCGAGTAGGATGTTACGGAGATGATCAGCAGGTAGAACCCTACACCGTTCACCACATGCGTGACCATGAATGCCGCGACCAGCCTGGCCATCCGGCCCGGGGAGATCTGCCAGCCCTCTTCGGGCAGCGTTCGGCCTAGTAGACGCGCACCTAGCCGCACCACCCACCCAAGTACGCGCGGATGGAGGACGGCAGCGCCCGCTACCACCACGACCGGCAACGCCAAATACGGCAGTAGGCTCCCCGACTCAATGGCCAGAACCGGCAGCAGCGTCAGCGTGGCGAACGCCGCCGCGGTCGTCACCAGCAGAACGTTCTCATACGCCATGCTGCCAACCAGAACCGGCGCCGAGAACCCAACGGAGCGGCCCAGGACAAAGCGCCCGGCCAGATATGCGACCTTTCCGGGAACGTAGCGTCCCGCCCATGAGTAGAGGAAGATTTTCGGCAGCTGGCCCAGGTTCGCTTGGCCAGAGCCTGCCAGGGAGGCGACGATCTGCCTCCAGATGAGTGCCAAGAGGAGGATGCCCGCCGCCGCTGGAAGCGTGGAAGCGGCCAGCAGCGCCGGTTGGATGTCGACATCCTCTGCGGTCAGGTCGCTCCAGTTGGACACCAGCGACCAGCCCAGAAACGAGAATGCGATTACGATGAGGCCAAGCCCGATGGATGTACGGAGCAGTGTCCGGTTACGGCCCGATGCCATCCTCATGTGGCAGAGCATAACAGCGCTGCCCGTGGGGCGCACGAGCCGTTGACCCACGACGGCGATAACTCTACCATGACCTCAACGACCCAGCGGTCAGGAAGGCGAGCGTGTTGGTAGAAGCAACCTTGATCGTCAACGAAGCTACAGCAGACGAGAAGCCTCATCCACCTGCCACCATTATCGTTCCTGCCTATAATGAATCCGCGATCATCCGCGAAGAGGTGCGCCGGATCCGCCCGGCCTTTTCAGATTCGGCCAATTTGCAGCTATTCGTCAATGATGGGACCGAAGAACGTCAACGGCTGCAGGATCCTCCTCGCCGTGTGCAGTAGGAAGCCCAAATCCGCACCGGCGTCCTGAGGATTCGAGTGTCAGACGCAGCCTCCGAAACCACCCCCCTCCCCAAGCTCGTCGTAACGATCCCTGCCCACAATGAAGAGGCCGACGTCGCCGCCGTCATCCGAGAGATCCCTCGCCAGATCGCCGGCGTGGGCAAGGTCGAGGTCGTCGTGCTCGATGACGGCTCGACCGATGCCACGGTCAAGGTAGCGTTGGAAGCGGGCGCCGACCGCGTGATCTCGCACAAGATCCAGAAAGGGCTGGCGTCCAGCTTTCGCGATGCCGTCAGCGAGGCGCTCAGCCGCGACGCCGACATCATCGTCAACACCGACGCCGACAATCACTACGACCAGTCCCGCATTCCAGACCTGATCCAGCCTATCCTGGAAGGCCAGGCCGACATCACGATCGGCTCACGCAATATCACGGAGCTGCCGATGCGCTTCATCAACAAATGGGGCAACATCGTCGGCAGTTCGCTCGTCAGGACGCTGGCCGGCCTGCCCGCCGGCATCGACGTGTCGACCGGCTTTCGCGCCTACACACGTGAAGCCGCCCTTGGTCTGCACGTCATCTCCGACCACACCTATACTCACGAGACGCTGATCGCCGCCATGGAGGGAGGCCTCACGATCGTCGACGTGCCGATTCCCGCCCGCGTGGTGACACGGCCTTCGCGTCTCATCAAGGGGACTACCAGCCACATCGTTCGCGGGCTGCGGGTGATCATCAGGAGCTACGCCATCTACCAGCCGCTGCGCGTGTTCCTCACGCTGGCGACCGTCTTGATCATCGCGGGGATGGTCCCAATGATCCGCTTCCTCGTCCTCTTCTTCATGGACGACGGAGGCGGCCACATCCAGTCGTTGATCGCCGGCTCTGTGCTGCTCCTCGTCGGCTTCCAGGTCCTCATCCTCTCGCTCTTGGCCTCGTCCATCGCTTGGAACCGCAAAATGATCGAAGAGATCCTATATCGCGCTCGAAGAAACGACTACAACCAAGACTAATGGACGAAGCCAACGGCGACGATACCGTGCTCGACTGGGCGGGGGCACCGAGCGACTTTCAGGCATACGGCCCCGGTTTTCTCGCGCGGACATATCTCGTCGACCGGGCGCTTCGCAGACTTCGTCCCGACAGGCTTCTGGACATCGGCTGCGGCCGGGGAAACGTCACGGCCATTGCGGCACGCCACGCACGACAGGTCATCGCTACCGACGTGGCGCAGGATGCGGTGGCCGCGACGACCGCGCTCCTTGCCACACACGCAGGTGCTCAAGCGTTCGTCGCCGATAACCTCGCCGGCGACTGGGGCGATGTCCCAAACGATCAACGCCGGCCGTTCGGCTGCGTCCTGCTCTCCGAGGTGCTGGAGCACCTTGATGACGATGTGGCGGCCCTCGAAACCTGCCGAGAACTGCTCACCGACAACGGCTGCCTCCTGATCACGGTCCCTGCTAATCCGGCGCTCTGGACACGGTGGGACGACCTGGCAGGGCACCGGCGCAGGTCTACGAACCAGGGGCTC
>JADFRJ010000058.1 GCA_022561355.1 Chloroflexota bacterium
CCGACCTCACCCCGCGCTGGGACGTCAGCACCGCCATCCAGATGGCCGTCGCCATGGAGGAGTATGACGTCTACTGGCTGGAGGAGCCGCTCTGGAACTACGACTACGACGGCCTCGCCGAACTGCGCCGCCGCACCACCACGCGCATCGCCGGCGGCGAACTCAACCTCGGCGTCCATGAGTTCCGCGAGTACCTCCGCCACGGCTGCCTGGACGTCTACCAGCCCGATGCCACCTTCGCGGGCGGCATCACCGGCGCCAAGACCGTCGCCGGCATGGCCCAGGCCGCCGGCCTCATGTTCTCGCCCCACACCTGGTCGAACGGCATCGGCGTCATGGCCAACCTCCACCTCGCCGCCGCCGTCCCGAACGCGCCCTACATCGAGTTCCCCTACGACCCGCCGAGCTGGACGCCGGAGATCCGCGACTACGTCCTCACCGAGCCGATCCGCATCGACGCCAACGGCGACGTCGTCCTGCCCGACAAGCCCGGCCTCGGCATCGAGCTCGACGAGGAGCGGATAGCGCAGTACGAGCTGAAGTGATGCGAAGTCTGCGACATGCATGCCCATCGCGGAGCGATGGGCATGCCCTCCGAAGGAGGGCCGTCATCCTGAGCGCCGCGAAGGCTCTGACGTGCAGCGCCCGCGCAGACACCGCAACCAAGCCCAGAGACGAAGGAGCCGCTCCAGATGAGAACAGCCCTAGCGATAGCCATGTTGATCGGAGTGATCGCCGTCGCCTGCGGCGACGACGGCGGTGGCGGTGGCGCTCCTCCGCCGGTCGAGGGGACGTCCAGCCTAACCGACCTCGGGGTTGGCGTCATCGAAATCGTGACGGGTGTTGGCCCCGCCATCACCCCCGGAGACCTCCTGGAGGTGCACTACACAGGCTGGCTCACCGACGGCAGAGAGTTCGATAGTTCGCTTGACCGCGAACCCTTCTCGTTCAAACTAGACACAGGCGCTGTGATCGCCGGCTGGGATGATGGCCTGGCCGGCATGGCCGTGGGTGGCGTCCGCCGCTTGGTCATTCCGCCAGAGCTCGCCTATGGCGACCGAGGCCGCGAAGGCATCCCTCCCGGTTCTGAGCTGGTGTTCGATATCGAGCTGATCGGCATCACTCCGTGCCAGATTCCAGAGGAGTCCCCCCCGCCGGTCGAAGGCGAGACCTTTACTACAGAGGGTGGTGTTCAGGTCATCGTCATCGAAAAGGGCAGCGAAGAAGATCCTACACAGCTCGGCGATTCCGTGTCCATGACCTATACCGGCTGGCTCACCGCAAACGGCTCAATGTTCGATAGCTCGCACAATCGTTGTGTGGACTTCACGTTCTTACTCGGTAGCGGGCAGGTCATCCAGGGCTGGGACGAGGGCATCCTCGGCATGTCCCCGGGCGACGTCCGCAGGCTGATCATCCCGGCGGAACTCGCCTACGGTGAGCAGGGCCGCACTAGCATCCCTGCGAACTCCAGCCTCACGTTCGATGTCGAACTGATCGCGTTCGGGCGTCAGTCAGGCGAGTAGTGGAGCTTAATAATAGCCTTAGCTGATCCCAGCCGCGGCCAGCTTCTCTCGCATCTGTCCATCCGTGAGGAACCCGTGCTGGAACGCTCGCAGGATGCCATCCTTATCGATGAAGTAGTTGTTCGGCAACCCGATCAGCCGGTACTGTTCTGCCACTTCCTCGTCCGAATCCAGTAGGATTCGTAGATCGAGATCGAGTTCCTCCCAGAAGTCCGTCGCCTTCTTGCTGGACTCACCCTGGTTGAGCGTAAGCACCACTAGGCCATCGTCTTCGAACTCGGCGGCAAGTTGTTGGATATCGGGCAGCTCTCTGCGGCACGGTCCGCACCAGCTCGCCCAGAAGTTGATCCAGACCACTTGGCCCTCAAAATCGCTCAGCTGAACGACCTGCCCGTCCGGGCTACGCAGCGCGAACTGCGGCGCGGGCCCACCCACCTCAGGCGGCCGGCTATCCAACGCCCCTAACGCCGATGCGTTGTCGCCATCTCGATCGAGCAGTACGAGGACGCCCAAGATCCCTCCTAGGACAGCCAGCCCGATCACGACCCGGATCGGCGTAAGGCCAAAGAAGCGCTGAGCAAGGGAGGATACTGTTCCCCTGCTGGTCGCCTTGTCTGAGATCGGATCCTCGTTCATGTCTATTCGATCTTATCATGAAACCTTATCTAGACTGCGGGTGATCCTCCTCACGAACATTCCACTTCTTGCCTGAGATAGTGGAGCCATGGGAGCGAGCAACGTCGTGAAGCTGCAGGTATTCGTCAAGAAGGACTGCGAGGTGTGCAGCCGTGCTCGCAAGCTCGCGCAACAAGCGGACGAGCAATTCCCGAACCTGGAGGTAGACATCGTCGACATGAACGAAGCGCAATTTGTTCGAGAAGACGTATTCGCCGTACCGACGTTCATACTTGAGGGCCGCGTGCTCTCACTCGGAAATCCGCAAAAGAGCGAACTCCACGACGAAGTGGCATCGCTCCTGAACGAACGAGGGTTGGTGTAAACTGAAGTCATGGGCATAGGAAAGCGTCTACTCCGCCGTTCGCCGGCGTCCGTCGCGCCACAGCCACAATTGACGGGAAAGGCCGCGTTCCTCTCCGACACGGCCATCTTCCGCGATCTCAGCTCCCAAGAACTAGAAGAGCTCGACAGGATGACAGCGATGAGCACCTGCCGCAGAGGCAAGGTCTTCTACACCCCGGGTGAGACAGGCGAGGTGCTCTTCATCCTCAAACGCGGCCGGGTGAACCTCTACCGCATCAACTCCGACGGCAAAAAGCTGGTAACCTCAACGATCGGCGCCGGCACGGTCTTTGGTGAGATGTCTCTCGTCGCTCAAGGGATGCACGACACGTTCGCGGAGGCCGCCGAAGATTGCACCCTCTGTGTGATGAGCCGTTCGGACGTCGAGCACCTGCTCCTAAGCAAGCCGCGGGTAGCGCTCCGCTTCATGGAGATGATCGCCGCAAGGCTAAAAGACGTTGAATCTCGGATGGAGACGGTCGCGTTCAAGAGTGTCCCCACCAGGATCGCCACCTTCCTTCTGCAGCTAGCCAACGAAGAATCCGGCAAGATCGAAGGCGTGTCACATCAAGACCTCGCCGATATGGTGGGCACCTATCGAGAGACGGTGACGCGCATCCTCAACGAATTCCGAACGAAGGGCTACATCGAACTCGGCCGTCTCAATGTAGCGATCCTCGACCAGAAAGCGCTCGAAGATATCGCCGAGGAGTAGCTGTGCGCATGGCTCCCAGCCCGCGTCCTTAGCGAGCCCAAGTTCACCCTCCACGGCCGGCGTCGCCATCGGGCCTTTCTAGCCAGCCACCTCCCGAAGCGGAAGCCATCCGCCAAAGTGGCCAACGTATCCATGTTTGACATACGGCTGAATCCGAGTCAGTATGGGGCGTTCCGCGACAGCCTTATGGAGGAAGCATGGAGAAGTCCCGCCTTGGTAGGTATCGAAGAGCCAACAGATTCGTGATCTCTCTTGCCACCGCTGAGCTGACTGTTGAACTGGGCGCATCCATCTACCCTGCCTCTAGCTGACTCATGCGAGAGAACAAGATCAAGAGTGCGTGGCGGGACGACAAGGTGACGTATGGGGGCTGGCTATCGATTCCGAGCGCCTTCTCCGCCGAAGTGATGGCCCACCAAGGCTTCGACTGGCTCTGCATCGACATGCAGCACGGCGTCATCGACTATCAGGTTGCTGTCACAATGCTCCAGGTCATCGGAACGACCGATACCATGCCCTTCGTGCGCGTCCCCTGGAACGAGCCGGGTATCATCGGCAAGATGCTGGACGCCGGCGCCTACGGTGTCATCATCCCACTGGTCAACGACCGTGAGCAGGCGGAGGCCGCCGTCCGCGCCTGTCGCTACGCTCCAGAGGGCGCTCGCAGCTACGGCCCAACGCGAGCCGCCTACTACGCTGGTAGCGACTACGCGAGCCACGCGAACCGGGAGATCGCCTGCATTCCCATGATCGAAACGAAGACCGCGGTCGAGAACTTGGAAGACATCCTTTCAGTCCCGGGCATCGACGCGGTCTACGTCGGCCCAGCGGACCTCAGCCTCACATTAGGTTTGCCACCTCGAATGGACCATGATGATGAAACGTTTCAGAGCGCGCGCATCAAGATCGCGTCGACGTGTCGAGAGAGGGGCGTGACGCCCGGCATCCACGCGAGCGCCACGCTTGCGCCGAAGCACGTGGAGGCTGGCTACCGGATGATTACGATATCGTCGGATGTGGGCGCCATGGCCGGCGCTGCCAGCGAACATCTTCGGTCGTTGCGCGATGTCGACGCTTCTGGCCGTCCCGCCTACTCCTAGGACAGCACTTCAGCATTCACGACCGCCTCCGGCCGCTCTCCACGAAGCGCCGCCAGCAGGTTGTCTATCGCGAGGTCCCGCATCGCTTGCCGGGTCTCGACCGTGGCCGACCCAATGTGCGGCAGCAAGATCACGTTGGGCAGCGCCGCCAGCGGATCATCGGGAGGCAGCGGCTCCTCTTCCAACACATCCAACGCGGCGCCGGCTAGCTCTCCACTTCGCAGGGCGGCAACGAGGGCCGCTTGGTCGACGGTCTGACCACGAGATGTATTGATCAAATATGCAGTCGGCTTCATCAGCGTCAACTCCCTCGCACCGATTAGGCCGCGTGTCTCCGGCCGCAGGTTCACGTGCAGCGACACGAAGTCGGCGACCGCCAGCAGGTCGTCTAGCTCCCGGTAGCTGCATGGCGGCGTCTCTATCGGCGGCTGGCGAAAGATGTCGTGGAAGGTGATCGACATGCCGAAGGCATGCGCTCGTTCGGCGACGGCGACGCCGATGCGCCCGAGCCCAATAATACCCAGCGTCTTGCCTCGTACGTCCGTTCCCAGCGCCATGCGGGCGCCGCGCTGCCAATCACCGTCCCGCGCGAAGCGCTCCGCTTCGGGAAGGCGCCGCGCGAGCGCCAGAATCAGTCCCAACGTCAGGTCAGCAACTGCGTCCGTCAGTACGCCTGGTGTGTTGCACACGAGCACACCACCTTTTGTCGCGGCATCAAGGTCGACGTTGTCGAACCCCACACCAAAGTTCGAGACCACGCGCAACTTGGACGCAGCCGCAAGTACGTCGGAGTCCACTGGGAGTTGAGCGCTCCCAAGGAGCCCGTCTGCCTTCGCAACTCCAGCAATGAGTTCGGATTTCGAGGGCAACCCTTGGCCCTCGAAATAGTCCACATCGCATACCGCTTCGATCCGCGCCTTAGCGTCTGATTGCAGGCGCAATGCGACAAACACGCGTGGTCTCTCTGGCGGATTCACTCTGCCTGCTCCTTCATGGCTCCGGCAGCGTATCACGATCGCTCGGCCCGCGCAGCATGGCTGGTCTTGGTTGGCGCACTCAGATAGCATGGAGTCACCATGGCTGGATCTACACAAGAAGAACGCCGAGTACCACCCTACGTGGCGCTCATTCGGATCGGAGCCGTCCTCGGCATGTCATTTTTCGCGGCTGGCGGGATCCTCCTCCTGATCGGCGACGCATATTGGCAAGGCCTCGTTGCGTTGGCGCTTGCCACTCCGTTCTTCGGAGTAATGCGGATCGCCGAGCGCCTGGCGGAGCGAAACCAAGGATCTAAGTCTCTTCAATAGAGATAGGCCGCAATAAGAACGACCCCGCTTTGCGGGGCCGGTTCGCGCCTGACGCTCAGTTCGCCTCTACTGGACGAAGATCTCGATCGAGTCAATCTGGGTGTTCGTAATGAGTTGCTCCGCTACGTCAAGCCCCGATGTGATCGAGCCGAAGGGAGCGAACTCATCGAACTGGTCTGAGTCCGTAAGCGCGATAAAGAACTGGCTTCCGTTCGCCATCCCAAGCGTGCCCGCAATGAACTCGCCGGAGGCGTCTTCGGCCAGCTCGTAGCCTGGACCACCGTCCCCGCGGCACAGCCCTGCAGGAGCATCTATGCTGCAGGCGGGGTCCCCCGCCGTGGCCGAAAAGCCGGATGCGACGTGATGGAACTTCAGACCATCGTAGAAACCCTCTTGGGCCAGGAACACAAAGTTGTTCACCGTCTCCAACGCCTGCTCTGGGAGTAGCTCGATCTCGATGTCGCCGAGTGACGTGCGGATAGTCGCCGTAATCGTCGTGTTCGCATCGATAGTCAGCGGGGGCGGCGACGTGAATTGCGTAACTTCAAACTCGCTCACCGCGGGCGGCTCTTCTTGGTCAACCCGCGCACCTGGCTGGACGAAATCGTTGCCGTGGCCACCGCCGCTGCGGAACACGTTCCCGCCGAAGATCGTGGCCGCGCCGCCGATCGCAAGTGCAAGCGCCATGAAAATAAAGATGAACTTTACCATCTGCCCGCTCGATAGGAAACCGAGCACGCCAGTAGGCTTAACGTGGCCTGCGTACGCGCTGCCAGGCTCGTATTTCTTACGACGCCGTTTCGACTGTTTGTTCGCCATATCTATACTCGACTATAACAGAACTGGTCTCAGACAGAAAAGGAACCTTGCTCACCCTTCAAACGAAATGTTCTCAGAGACGTTACCTCTGCTCCCAACGCGCCGCCTTTCCTACAACCCAGCTATGAATTGGAGGATGAGCATCGCGCCGATGCTACGCACCATTCCGTCGCCGTTCACGCCGGCGCCTAACTGCTCCTGACGTTGGCTTCCCAGCGCCAGCAACCGCGGCGTCAGATCTCAGCATCGCAACAGCCAGAAGTGCCAGCAAGAGCGCAACATGGAACAGGCGGGTCAGCACAGGAGCATTCTACATCGTGAATTTGCGCTTGCCACTCCTAAAAACTGCCGCGAACGGGTTCGGATAGTTCGGCGTCAATGCGAAGGGCCGGCCGGCCCCTCGGATAGTGGTAGGATTGCGGAAGTAGCGTCTCTGATACGGGCAGCGGCATCGTCCTTATCGATGGCCACGATGACACAGGAACGGGGCTACCCGAGACAGATGTTGGACATCTTGAGCACCGCTGAGCGACATCGCCGTCTTCTAGCCGACGGGGCCGTTGGTCATGGGCTCATGAGGCGTTTGGCACTGCCTGTAGCCTTGCTATCGACGTACGATCGAGGTAACAACACAGGGCACTAAGGAGGACGCGATGACAGAAACAGCTACTCGCGAGGAGATTCACGATTTAGCCAAAGCCACCCTAGATGGCCTGTTTCAGTTTGTGGAAAACGAGGTGCTACCACTTGAAGAGAAGTTTCGCGACGTGCTCGCGGACGAGCGAAAGCTGTTCCGCGATGACGGACGGCTGGTCGATGAGGTCGCGGAGGCGAGGCTGAGCGTCAGGAAGAAGTCGGCGGCCGCCGGATTCTACGCGATGTTCGCTCCTGAGGAGATCGGAGGAGGCGGATTGCCATCGTTGGCGAGTGTGCTCATCCTTGAGGGGCTCTATCGGAAATACGGTCCGGGACGTCTCTTCATCGGCTGGTCGAACGCGTTTCTCGGGTCGCCCGTCGTGGGCAGCTTCATCGATGGCCCATCGCGCATGTTTATGAGCATCACCGATGCCGTGCGCAACGATGTGCTGCCTGGGCTGCTCGCCGGCGAGAAGACGGTCTGCTTTGGCCTGACCGAACCGAACGCGGGATCGGACGTCTGGGGCCTGCAGACGAAGGCCGTCCGCGATGGCGACGAATGGATCATCAACGGCACGAAGCAGTGGATCACGAATGCGCCGTACGCGGACCACGCTGCCATCTTCGCCGTGACGAATCCGGAACTGGCCGCGCAGCACAAGGGAGGCATCAGCTGCTTCTTGGTCGACGCGGTCTCGCCCGGCTACTCAGCGGACACCGTCCTGCCGATTATGGGCCACGTATCCAGCGACTGCGGCATGATCACCCTGGACGACGTTCGCGTACCGAACGACCGGCTCATGGGCGAGGTGGACCAAGGCTTCCAGATTGGCATGCTCGGCATCTCGGAAGGCCGATTGATGATCGCTGGCGGTTGCGTCGGGCTGTCGGAGTGGGCGCTGGACCGCAGCCTCGAGTACGTCAAGGAGCGCAAGACGTTCGGCAAAACGCTGTCCGAACACCAGGCGATCCAGTTCATGCTCGCAGATTCCGCGATCGACATTTTCACCGCCAAGCAGACGGTGCTCCGCACCGCGGAGCTTGTCGACGAGATCACCACCACGGGCCGCATCCCGGTGAAGGAGATCAGTATCGCCAAGGCGTACTCCGTTGAGCGCTGCGAGCGCGTGATGGACCGCGCGATTCAGATCCACGGCGGCCTGGGCCTCTCGACGGATATGCCGTTCCAGGAGGGGTTCCGCATCGCCAGGACGCTGCGCATTCCTGACGGCACCGCCGAGATCCAACGGCGGACGATCGCCCACCAGCTCCTGCGCGGAGACGTGATCTTCTAAACGAAACCAAGAAGTAGAGCCCGCCCGGCCAGTCCCCTGGCCGTGAAGTACTGGCAGTGGCGCGGATCACGGGCTTCGGCTAGGAGTCGCTGCATCGCTGTGGTGATCGCCGGGCGCGGCGGCGGCGGACCCTGTTCCGCGCCATCATTTGGTAGCGATAGAAAGTCGAACTCGCCTCGCTCCATCGCTATTTGAGCAGCTCCTCGCCGATGATGAGCCGGCGGATCTCTGAGGTGCCAGCGCCGATCTCGAGGAGCTTTGCATCGCGTACGAGCCGTCCCAAGGGGAGTTCGTTCATGTAGCCGTAGCCACCGTGGATCTGCATCGCGTCCAACGCTACCCGTGTCGCCATCTCCGCGCTGAAGAGGATGGCCGCCGCTGCCTCTTTGCGGACGCGGCCTTGTTCCGCGCGCACGGCCGTCTGGTAGACGAGAGCGCGCGCGGCTTCCACTTGCGTATACATGTCGGCAAGCTTGGCCTGGATCAGTTGGAAGCTGCCGATGGGCTGCCCAAACTGCTTCCGCTGCTTCGCGTACTCGACTGAAAGCGCAAGCGCCTCCTCCGCGATGCCGAGCGGCTCGCCAGCGAGGAACACACGCTCGATATCCAGGCCCTGCATCATCACCGAGACGCCGTGATCGATCTTGCCAAGCACGTTCGCGCGCGGCACGCGGCACTCCTCGAGCAATAGCTCGGCAGTTGGCGAGCCACGGTGGCCGAACTTGTCGAACGTCTTGGAGACGCTGATGCCCGGGAAGTCCCTCTCCACGATGAACGCCGTGATGCCGCGTTTCTCTCGGTCGGGGTCGGTCCTTGCGTACAGGACGATGACGTCGGCAATGGAGCCGTTGGTGATAAACGTCTTCGTGCCGTTGAGCACATAGTCGTCACCGTCGACCACGGCCTTCGTTCGCAGGCCGAGTGCATCGGAGCCGGCCTCCGGCTCCGTGATGGCGAGGGCGCCCACGAGTTCGCCGGAACAGAGGCCCGGCAGATAGCGTTGCCTCTGTTCGTCGGTGCCGTTGATGTAGAGGTTGTTCACGCAGAGGTTCGCGTGGGCCCCGTACGAGAGCGCGATGGAGCCGGAGACGCGAGCGAGTTGCTCGATTGCGAGTACGCCTGAGAGAAGGTCTGCGCCGGCGCCGCCGTACTCGGATGGCACAGTAACACCCAGAATGCCCAACTGGCCCAGGCGGCGGAACAGGTCGCTGGGGAACGTATCTGTCCGGTCGATCTCGTCCGCGATCGGCCCGAACTCGGTACGGGCGAATTCGAGGACCGTATCGCGCAGGAGGCGGTGTTCATCGGTCAGCAGATCGGACGTCACGACACTGGTATACGGCGCGCCGGGCCGGGCCGCAAGCGGCACAGGGTGCCAGCCTTTCGAGGCAAGCACGTCTAGCGGCACGTCTCCCACCATGCCGGGGGCAGGTCAGCGTGCCTGCCGAGAAGCATATTGGTTATCGTGCCTCAGGAGAGCAAGGGAATTCAGAGTGGTACCCCCGACAGGACTCGAACCTGTGCACCCGGTTCCGGAAACCGGTGCTCTATCCACTGAGCTACGGGGGCTACCACAGGCATGGTATCGTCAGCCAGCCTACCCCTGCAAGCGAATCGGTTGACACCGGCGCGAAGCGCTCACCATACTGGAAAGAATCGAATTCAACGGAGGCTACAGCTTCGCATGACGCGATACGACCCATCTGCTGTCGAGGCCAAATGGCGCGAGCGCTGGGCTGAGACAGGCATCTACGAAACCGATGTGAGAGCGGCCAAGCGGCCGTTCTTCAACCTGATGATGTTCCCCTATCCATCCGCCGAGGGGCTGCACATCGGGAACGTCTTCGCGTTCACGGGCGTCGATATCTTCGGACGCTTCACCGCGATGCAAGGTCACGACGTGTTCGAGCCGTTCGGATACGACGCCTTCGGCATCCACAGCGAGAACTTCGCGCTCAAGCAGAACACCCACCCCATGACGCTGATTCGTGACAACGTCAACAACTTCCGCGCTCAGATGAAGCAGCTCGGCATGCGGATCGACTGGAACCATGAGGTCGACACGACCGACCCGGCGTACTATCGCTGGACGCAGTGGCTGTTCCTGCAGCTGTTCAAGCGGGGCCTCGCGGAGAAGCGCTCAGCGCCCGTGCACTGGTGCCCGTCTTGCAAGACCGTGCTTGCCGACGAACAGGTCATCGGCGGACGTTGCGAACGCTGCTCAACGGAGACCACGCATCGCGACCTCGAGCAGTGGTTCCTGAAGATCACTGATTACACAGAACGCCTCCTCAAGAACCTCGACTCGATCGACTGGTCTCCCGTCATCAAGACGGCCCAACGCAACTGGATCGGCCGCAGCGAAGGGCTGGAGACGAGCTTCGCGGTCGAGGGTACATCGGAGACGCTCACGTTCTTTACGACCCGGCCGGACACGATCTTCGGTGTGACGTTCATGGTGCTCGCTCCGGAGCACACGCTCGTCAGCCAGATCACGACTCCTGAACAGAAGGACGTAGTCGGCAACTACGTCTCTGAAGCGATGGCGAAAACGGCCCTCGACCGCCAGCAGATGGAGCGGACCGGCGTCTTCACCGGCGCTTATGCCACCAACCCTCTCAACGCCGAACGCATCCCCATCTGGGTAGGCGACTACGTCCTGCCGACCGTCGGCGCGGGCGCGATCATGGCCGTGCCCGCCCACGACACACGCGACTTCGAATTCGCGCGCAAGTACAATCTGCCGATCAAAGTCGTCGTCGCTCCACCCGATTGGTCTGGCGACGACTTCGACGAGGCTTACACGGAACCGGGGACACTCGTAAACTCCGGCGAATTCGATGGCATGGCAAGCGATGAGGCACTGGAGGCGATCGTCAAGAAGCTTGAACGCGACGGGACTGGCGAGCACAAAGTCACGTACCGCCTCCGCGATTGGCTCATCTCCCGCCAGCGCTACTGGGGACCACCGATCCCCATCATCCACTGCCC
>JADFRJ010000059.1 GCA_022561355.1 Chloroflexota bacterium
AGCAGCCCTGATACTCTCGCCGGGGTTTACATAGCGAACTTCGCTGGGGAGTGATCCACCAGAGTTTGCGTACAACTGGCAGCCGAAAACCTGTGGGCCTCCATTGTACTCGTAGTTGTAGCTGAGTAAGCGCGGTTCACCGGCATCTTTGGGGTACGCGATCGCGCGCACTTCAACAGGACCATCGTCAAACGCCTCGGCGTTCAGAACTGCCCAATACTCCCAGACGTTCGTGCGCGAGTTCAGCGTCATCTCAGAAACTGGCGTCCATGAACCGCCCTCGGCGGAGAACTCGACGCGGTCGATGCCGTTGATGTGGAAGGCGACCACACCAATTTCGAAATCTCCGTTGAAGGTCTGGTAAGGGACAACATCCCAGTGTGCGATGACCTTGGCGTCATAGCCGGGGTCGTCGGGATTGCCGATCGGGCCGGGCTCATTGGTCGGGCCGGACCAGCCGTTGCCGCCCGGGATGAACGGTGCTCCATCTTGCGGTGGGTCGTTAACTATATAAACGTCGCTGTCGTCGAAACCGGGCGGATCGTCATCTGGGTCCCCCTTGAACTCGTCATCGGGATTCCAGGAGTCGCCGCCGGAGCCGCCACTACCACCTGACGACCCGCTTCCGCCGGAGCCGCCACTACCACCTGACGATCCGCTTCCGCCGGAGCCGCTTCCACTTGATGAACCGCCACCGCCGGTGCCTGTGTTGGATCCTGATCCGCTCGAACCGGAGTCACCCTGAGGTGGTTCGGACGATGAGCCGCTAGCACCGGAACCACCGCCGCCGCCACTTGAACCTCCGCCACCACCGCCGCCGCCAAATCGACCGCCGCGACGGGCTCGGCCACCACCGCCGCCGCCGATTCCCGGGGCCAACAAGCTCGGCACGCCCGCTACGTCGAAGCTGTCCTCGTCACTGGGATCAGCGAACGGATCATGCTGCAGCACAGCGTCCTCTGTCACTTCCGCCAGACTGTCGCTGTCTTCCTGATCTTCCGCGACCTCGTTGAGCGCCAGTTCATCATCCGCAGACGATTCTCCATCTTGCTCATCCGAGTCAACGACGTGCCATCCATCGGCATAGAAATCGCTTATGTCGGTGGAGTCGCCTAACAGAATCCTCCAGTAGTCATTTGTGCGGAAGATGATCGGTCGATCATCTCGCAGGCGGAACGCTTCGGGCAGGCCGCGCTGCACGGTGTGCTGCTCGGTTATTCTGCTCCCAAACAGAATGAACGAACGAGTGGAGACGAAAGCCGCTAAGCGATCGATCACCGCCTGATATCGGTCGTTGGACTCTTGAATCGAAGCTGGCAGCCATCGTCGAGCTTCCAAAGGCAAGCCAAGAACGCTCACAGGCGCGTTGGGATGCGTCGCCGTTAGCGCTTCGAATGTCGCATCCAGCAGCTGCGCCATCGCCTGCTCGTACAGAGCCGGCGTGTCGTCGCCATTGAGAACGAACGCAACAGCTTGCTCCTGAGCGGCCAGGGTATAGAACAGCAGCTTGCCGCGACCGGGATCGATCGTGACGAGCCGGCCCGGATTCTCTTCGATCGTCTCGGCAACGAGTACGGCCAGATTCTGCGCCATCTGGGCACGCCGATCCTCCGTCGCGCCGAGGAGGCCTTGGGCCGAGGGAAGCGGCAGGCTGACGATGACCGGCTCTTTGGCAGTCCGGATATCAGTCGCAGCTCGTGTCTGGCCGCTGAAGCCGGCGACGACGAGGAGCGTTATCGCTGCCAGCCACCTCACAAGGTCAGTGAGATGGTTCTGGCGGCGTGCCACACCGGTACGGGTCCCGATGGTGCTCACGCGGTCATTGGACACAGAGAACGTCGATGGCTGGATGCTGCTTCGCATTGCGAGACTCCTTACAGGGGCAGCCGTGCCAAGGCACCGGAAACCCCGAGCATCAGAATCTCGCAATAAGCGTGGCGGTTTGCCAGGAGATTTCGCCCGGAAGGCGCATGTAAGGCTGCCTGAGTTCGCACATCGGCTACAAATTGTGCACGTGTGCAATCTTTCCCAACCGGCACACTCCGCAGCAACCAGAGCAAATTACCTATCTTTACATGAGCCCTCCTGTTACCGGAATTGGTTGGCAGAATTAAGTCTGGGCTTCGCCCCCGTCAACTGCGCGATTTCGATCTCGCCGCAGCGATGAGCCAGGAACCAGCTGAGTTGAAACTCCAATGGTCATCCGATAACCCAGGGAGCCGAAGAAAAAACCGATCGTCTCCTCCTTAGATCGGTTCGAGTAAGTCCGCATCAATCTCCAGCAGAGCAGTCTGGCCGAGTGTCCGAATCTGCAACGCCAAACGACTTGGTCCGAGCCGACTCGAGACAACCCCCTCGATTCCTTGGAACGGCCCGCGGGTGACGCGACAATGTCTGCCAACAACCACGAATGGGTAGAGGTCGAGTGTCGATTCACCTAACAGTGCTTGGCGAATCTGCTCGATCTCGTGGGCGAACTGCTCCTGATTGTGAATCTCGAGGATCTTGCAAACGCGCTTGGAAGATACGGCGGCGTATGCGACCTCGAGCTCCGCGGCCAGAAAAACGTAGCTCGGGAACAGCGGAACGTTCGATCGCAGCTTGCGCCCGCCGATGAAGCTGACGCGACTGACGAGCGGCAGATAAAAATGCACGCCGAGGGCATTGAGAAAACGCGCTACCGCTTTCTCTTGCCGCGGCTTGGTCCAAAGGACCCTCCAGGCCGCCGGGGCAGAACGCAGGCTCTGCTCGGACGTTGTGTTGAGGTCGCGATGGTTCGCCAGAGTAATCATAATCGCTAACGCTTCTGAGGGGCAGCGTCTGTCGCGCGCATGACACGCCCGCCGCCACATAACGAAGTCAATTGATGGTCTACGAACTTAGCCCCGTATCTCCGACGATCTTCCTACCTTGCTCCGATCGTTGTGTGCCTGCCAGGGGACCGATTGGGCAATCTGCCAGCCCAACAACCCACACAATCAGATCCAGCATATCGAGCCTCCGGGCGAACGCAAGCTCAAACCCAGCAATAACCTACGAACATTCCTGCGTGTGGACCCGAGCCGGTCCTCTCGCCCTCCCTCCGGCAACCTCGGAACCCGGGCTCTTAGGCAATGCGGGGCGGATTCGCCCACTGAAAACCCTGGCCTGCTAGCCTTTGCGCCGGTCTAATGGGCTCCTCCGGCGGCCCCAGCGTCGTCATCCCTGTACAAGGTCCGTGGCCGGCCCGGCTGACTGCCGGCTGGAGTCGCCAACGTCCGGTTTTGGTTATCAACGAAGCGCCGGAGATGTTGTCGCGGCTCGCCTCCTCGGACACAACGGCATAGCCATCCCAAGCGACTCCCGAACTCACTTGAGATCAAATTCGGTATCCTCTTGGTCGAAGAACGCAATATGAACATGCGGTCGCCAGAATCGCAGACAAATATCCTGCCCGTCCATTGCTCTTGATTCGATGCCGTCATCGCACACGTCAGATCGTAGTTTCCAGTGCCGCCCATACGTAGCATCTGACCGAAGTTCGGCCCTCGACTTGCTACAGAGACACTTCCCAGACGTCAACAGCGACTGGTTCGCCTGGAAATTTGAGGGAGACGTTTCGCTGCCGAGCGTCCTGGTCGTTGCTGAACGCGATGACCGAGTTGTTGGCTTCCTTTCCTGGACCGGGAGGGAGTTTCACTTCGAAGGGAAGCGAACAATCGGGATGTTGGGCGGCGACGCCGCCATCGAGTTCGACCACCGCAATTCCGGCGTGTTTAGCCAGATGCTGCGCGATGGACATGCAATTCTCAAAGAGCAGCCGGCTGCAGATTTCATCTACGGCACCGTGGTGAGAGACGCCTCGAGCCTCCCGGGGTTGCTATTGGCCGGGTATAGGCCCGTGTGTGAGCTTCACTGGCGAATCCAATCATTGCTTCGAATTCCACACAGGAGGCCAGAGCGCCGGAAGGTGTCGATCTTAAGCGTCGAGGCACCGATCAGCGAGGCCATCCTTCGGCCAGCGCACAGTTCGGCCTTTCTGGCGTGGCGGTACGACCATCATCCCCTGTTCTCCTACTACTCCGTCGATTACGGTAACCATGTGGCGGTGTTCCGCCGCGGACGGCTGAGACGCATACCCGTTGTCTTCCACATGCAGTCGATCGCCGCGAAGACAACGGATTGCCACGCCTCTTTGGCTATGGATGCTCTCGCTCGCTCGCAGGCAATGCGCGGTGTTGCCTTGCTTTCATTGACCGCCGGGAATACCGACATTGGACCATTGACCAAGCCAAGGCGCTTCGGCAGACCGGTGTCTCGCTTGCTGCTCGTCCGGAATCTCAGTGGGCGGATCCCCGATGCGATTCTGTCCGACCCCGGATGCTGGCCAATCTGCGCCGGTATGGCATCGAACTCGATGAAACAGACATCAAAAGAGAGTGTCCGGTGTTCGATCAGGTGGGCCGTGCGATGGGCTTCCCCGGCGGGATCGGCGACGTGATTTTCCTCCAGCACCCGCACGCCTTCGATTTCAACGTCGCCGTCACCCTCGGATCGATCGCGCTGGTCGCGGCCGGCCTCGGCGCCGGCTGGTACGCCTGGGTTGTCCGGCCCCAGCTGCCGACACGCATCATGGCGCGATTGCAGCCGGTGCACACGCTCGTTTCGAACGAGTACTATCTGGACGATCTCTATCAGGCCATCATCGACCGCGTGATCCTCGCGGGCGCGCGGGTCGTCGCTTGGTTCGACCGCAACGTTGTGAACGACACTGGCATCGATGGGGCCGCGTACACCACGGGGTTCGCGGCATACCTGATGAAGTTCCAGCAGACCGGCAAGTTGCCGAACTACGCCCTGGCGATGGTCATCGGGATCGTGGCGCTCGCCGTAGTCGCGTTCTCACTGAAGGCTTAGGGAGCGGATGCAAACAGGATACGTACTGCTAGCCACGATTGCCCTGCCACTGTTCGTGGCCGTCCTCCTCCTCGTTGTGCCGTCGAAGAGGGCAGACCTCGTGCGCTACATCTCGATCGCGACTGGCTTCGCCCTCTTCGGGCTCTCGACATACGCTTTTTTCGCTTACCAGCTTGCCACGGCGGACACCTACCAATTTGAGCTGCAATGGACATGGATCGAGAACGTGGGCTTCCTGGGCGACAAAGGGATCACGCTGCACCTCGGCATCGATGGCATCGGCGCGCCCATGGTGCTGCTGACGGGCATTGTGACCTTCGCGGCCACACTGATCTCCGCGAAGATCGACTACCGCAACAAGGACTACTTCATCCTGCTCTTCCTGCTCGTGGCGGGCGTGTTTGGCGTGTTTACCTCGCTTGACCTGTTCTTCTGGTTCTTCTTCTACGAGTTGGCCGTCCTCCCGATGTATCTGCTGATTGGCGTCTGGGGCTCGTCCAGTACGTTCGCCACGTTCGCGCGGACTAAGGAGTACAGCGCCGTCAAGTTGACGATGGTCCTGGTAGGCGCCAGCGTGCTCATCTTCGTCGGGATCTTCGCTGTCTTTGTAGAGGCGGGCATTGGCACATTCGACCTGCCGCAGCTTTACGAGGTCCAGTACGACGAGAACTTCCAGAAGGTCGTCTTCCCGCTGTTCCTGATCGGCTGCGGCGTGCTGGCCGGACTCTGGCCGTTCCACACATGGTCGCCTGACGGCCATGTGGCTGCGCCTACGGCCGTCAGCATGCTCCACGCGGGCGTGCTGATGAAGCTGGGCGCATTCGGCATCATCCGCCTGGGCATGCAGCTCCTGCCGGAGGGCGCCGAATTCTGGATGCCGATGCTGATGACGCTCGGCGTGATCAACGTGGTCTACGGCGCCATCTCCGCAATGGCGCAGACGGACTTCAAGTACATGGTGGGCTATTCGAGCATGAGCCACATGGGTTACGTGCTCATGGGGTTGGCGACCTTGAACGCTGTAGGGGTGAACGGAGCCGTGTTGCAGATGTTCTCCCACGGCGTCATGACGGCTCTCATGTTCGCCATGATCGGCGTACTCTACGACCAGGCGCACACGCGCGAAATAGCCGCGTTCGGCGGGTTGGTGAAGCGCATGCCTCACTTCGTCGCCTTCTTCTCGATCGCGGGCTTAGCGTCGCTGGGCTTACCGGGCCTCAGTGGGTTCGTCGCCGAATTCAACATCTTCTTGGGCACCTTCCAGACGTATCCGGCCCTGGGCGCGCTGGGCATCCTGGGCGCGGCGATCACGGCGGTCTACATTCTGCGCATGATGTCGCAGGCCTTCTTCGGCGAGGAGAACGAGAAGTGGGCCGGCTTGAAAGACATGAGTCGCTACGAGTACGCCGGCGCCGCGCTCCTGCTCGCCTTCATCGTCCTGATGGGCGTCTTCCCGAGCCCGTTCGTCGACCGCATCGCCGAGACGGTCCTGAAGATTCCAGGTGTGTCCTAGATGCCTGCCGAACTGAACCTCGACTATTCGCTGCTCACGCCCGAGTTTGCTCTCGCCGGCCTCGCCGCGATTGTGCTCGGCATCGATCTCTTCGCTCCCAAGGTCCGCAAGGAATGGCTGCCGTACATCACCGCTCTGGGCCTCGTCGGTATCATTGCGCTCTCGTTCGGCTGGCTAGAAAAGGAGAGCGATTTCGCGGGCATCATCTTCATCGACAACTACACGATGTTCTTCCGCGTCTTCTTCATGGCGACCGCCGCGGTTGTCGCCTTGATGTCGGCGCAGTACGTACGGCAGCACTTGAAGAACCCAGGCGAGTACTACGCGCTGCTGATCATTTCGACGATTGGCGCAATCTACATGGCAGCGTCGCGAGAGCTACTGACTGCCTACATTTCGCTTGAGGTGCTCAGCTTCAGCCTCTATGTGCTGGTCTCCTTCGCGCGGGATGACGCGCGCTCGAATGAGGGTGGCCTGAAGTACATGCTGCTGGGCGCATTCGCGTCAGCCCTGTTCCTCTACGGCCTCAGCCTGATCTACGGCTCCGCCGGCACGACGTTCTACTCGGAGATCTCCGCGGCGTATGCGGGTGGCACTGAGGGCTTCGACCTTGGGTTGCTGATGGGCCTCATTCTCGTGCTGGCCGGTCTCGGCTTCAAGGTGGCGGCGGTTCCGTTCCATATGTGGACGCCCGATGCCTACGAGGGAGCTCCGCTCCCGATTACCGCCTACCTCTCGGCGACCTCAAAGGTGGCGGGATTCGCGCTGTTGCTCCGCCTCTTCTCAGGCGCGTTCATGCCGGTCATCGACGACTGGCAATGGATCATCGCCGCCCTTGCCGCGTTGACGATGGTGCTCGGAAACCTCGTCGCGCTCCAGCAATCGAACATCAAGCGCCTGCTCGCGTATTCGTCTATCGGGCAGGTCGGCTACATGCTGATGGCGATCGCCGCGCTCTCGTCCGCCACATCGAGCGCGCTGCTGTTGCACATGTCCGGTTACGTCGTCACGAACCTGGCGGCGTTCTCGTGCATCATCGCTTGGTACAACCTGACCGAAAAGGACGACATCGTGGACATGCGCGGCATGGCTGAGCGGGCGCCGCTCCTTGCGGCGGTCTTGACCGCCGCGCTGTTCTCGCTGTCGGGAATGCCCCTGTTCGCGGGCTTCTTCACGAAGTTCATCCTCTTCCAGGCCGTTGCGAGCGAAGGCTTCATCTGGCTGGCGGTGATCGCCGTGGTGATGAGCTTCGTCTCCCTCTACTACTACCTGATGGTCATCAAGCAGCTCTACATGTCCGAACCTGAAGAAGAGGGACGCTTGCAGGTGCCGGTGATGGTGACCGGTCTGACCGTCGCCCTCGCGATCGGCGTCTTCTATGTGGGCCTCTACCCACGGCACCTGCTCGAGGTCGCGGAAGAAGCGACGAAGCTGCTCTTCGTGTAGCTCCGAAACAGCGACCCAAAGTCTGCAAAAAGAGCCAAACGGCCCATGAGAACGGGCCGTTTGGCTATCGCGGAGATTCCGGCCGCTCGTTAGCTTAGCCTAGACGGGTGTTCTCATGCCCGCGTCTCATCTGAGGGAGTCAACCTGGGGAGGCTATCGTGAAGCGACTTCTATTCGTCTTTCTGATCGCCGTGGCCGGCGTCGTGAGTATCTCAGCGCTGGCGCGCTCGACGACAGCGGGCTCGGCCCTGCCGGCGGTCTGGCCCCCGCTCAGCGAGACCTGTTACGACGTGAGCGGCGACGGGCTCGTCGACCTGCCCAACGACATCCTCGGCGTCATCCTGCGCTTCAACGCGAAGTGGGGCGATGACGATTACGCGCTGCTCTACGATGTAACCGGCGGCGGCGTCATTGACTTGCCCAATGACATTTTGGGCACGATCCTGGCGTTCAATCCGTCTCCGCCCGCCAACTGCTCGTTCATCGACACGCAGGTCGTGCAGGCGACGGTGGCCGTCATGAAGTACCAGGACCCGCAGGTTGCCTTCGACGACGGCTATACGTGGGGTAGCGAAGATGTAGTACAGATGGGCATTCACCTCGTCAACAGTGCGTACCAGCAACAGTACACGACTTTCTACGATCCGATCACGGGCGAGGACCAGCTCCATCACCCGGTAGGCCTCGTCTATTCCGAGACCTTTCCCGGGTCCAGCGTGCCAGACGTGTTCATCGGATCGTGGTACCTGGCTCCCTTGCCGGCGACGTGTGTCTTTTACCAGATTGACCCGTGCCCCGAAAGCGCTACGGAGCAGCCCGTGGGGTTTGGCACGACCAACACCGATGAGGACAATCAGGATCCCGCCGGTCCACAGGCGGCCTGGCATACACACGATGGGCTCTGCGTAGCGGGGTGGGGCACGGTTGACGCTCAGGTCTGGGAGTTGGGCCTTGGCACCGAGCAGACCTGCTACGATCCTCCGTACAACGGCAATGTCTGGTTCTCTACGTATGGTTGGATGATGCACCTCTACAATTTCGTCCCCAACCCGGACGGCCGGTTCATGCTCTGGAACACGAACCCGGACTTCCCGTAACGATCACTGGATCACAGTCGCGAGGAGCGGGCTCCCAGGAGTTCGCTCCTCGCGTAGATCTCAGGACCTCTCTCCCGTAGAGATAGTAGGTGCCATGCGGCTCCCAAGTAAGAGCCGCATGGCACTTGCGTTTGCGGGCTTTGCGCATCTGTTATACTCGCACCTAAGGTGGGGAGCCAATATAGGGAGGCTGTCGTGAAGCGACTGCTAGTTGCTGTGCTGTTCGTCGTGGCTGGCGTTGTGGGTATCTCGACGCTGCCTAGTTCGACCACAGCGGTTCATGAACTGCCATCAGTCTGGCCTGATCTCAGTCCCGGCTGCTATGACGTCAACGGCGATGGGCTCGTCGACCTGCCCAACGACATTCTCGGCGTCATCCAGCGCTTTAATGCGAAGTGGGGCGACGATAACTACTCGCTGCTCTACGACGTAACCGGCGGCGGCGTGATTGACCTGCCGAACGACGTGCTGGGCACGATCTTGGCGTTCAACCCAAGCGGACCATCTGACTGCACATTTATCGATATCCAGGCGACCCTGGCCACTGTCGCCACCATGAAGTACCAAGACCCCAGCGTCGCCTTTGCCGATGGCTACACTTGGGCAAGCCAGTACATCGGCAACATGGGCATTCATTTGTACAACGAGTCTGTTCTGACGGACCTCCTCCCGTTCTATGACGGGAGCCCGGAGAACCTGGCCCTGCCACCGGACGAACAGAACCACCAGCTGACCCGGCCGTTCGGCCTCGTCTATTCGGCCGCCGGCGGCAACCAGCCTGACGTGCTGATCGGCCTCTGGTACGTTGTGCCGACGCCCGATGTCTGCGCGTTCCATACTGTTCCAGGGCCCTGTCAGGACATCAGCCTTGAACCGGATGGGTTCGGGACGACGAATATAGACGAGGACAACCTTGGGGACGCCTGGCACACACACACCGGACTTTGTGTGCGGGACTGGACCACCGTGAGCGCCCAGGTCACCGGAGAGGGCTTGTCCGAAAGCCAATGCTTAAGCCACAGCGACTACTGGTTCTCCACCTACGGCTGGATGATGCACTTCTACAACTTCGTGCCGAATCCCGACGGCCGGTTCATCAAGTGGAACACCAACCCCGACGTCCCGCACTGCGGCTATGAGCCGGCACAGGGCACCGCGTGCTAGCGGTGCTGGCATTGCCGCGCACGCACAGATAGGGAACAAGTCCGAGGAGGGCCTATATGAAGCGTTTGATCGTGTTGGTGTTAATAGCCGTAGCGGTAGGTGTGCTTGGGATTTCCTCACTACCTCGCTCAAGCTCTGCGCTACCCGCACTGCCGGTTGATTGGGATCCTCTCAGCCCGACCTGTTACGACGTGAACGGTGACGGTCTTGTGGACCTCCCGAACGATATTCTCGGTGTCATCCTGAGGTTCAACACGAAGTGGGGCGAAGATGAATACGCTCTGGTCTATGATGTGACCGGTGGTGGAGTGGTTGACCTCCCGAACGACGTCCTTGGCACGATCCTGGCGTTCAACCCCCTGCCGCCTTCGAACTGTTCAGACGTTGACACGCAAGTGATCCGCGCGGCGGCTGCGCTCCTGCCATATCAGGATTGCCAGGCCGCGGTCGCCGACGGATATGAGGGATCGGGCGTATGGGTGGACCAAATGGGCATCCACATCTCGAAGTATGCGAACTTGAAGACGACGTTCGACCCAGACCTCTGGGACCCGGTAGCGGAAGAGTGGACTGACCTGGCAAACCCCTTCGGGCTCGTCTGCACAGAGGACCCCAACGTCCCCAATAAGCCTGATAACCTCATCGGGGCGTGGTACATCCTTCCGGTCGCATCCACGGCGAATATCTACAACTTCCTGCCGGGAGTAAACGTCTCTCCACCATACCAGTCCGACACCGAGCCGCCGGTAGGCTTTGCGACGGGTGAGGACTACATCGCGTACAACCCGGCCAGTCCCGGGGCCCAAGCGGGCTGGCACACTCACATCAACCTGTGCGTGGGACCAGGGTCCCTCGACGAGATGGGAGCGGGCCCCTGGCCTAATGACCACGGCCATGATCCTGCTGATCCCCAGCACGAATGCCAATCTCACCGCGGAGGCATCATCAACATCTCGCTGTACGGATGGATGCTGCATCTCTACACCTTCGTGCCCAACCCGGACGGGCGCTTCATGCGGTGGAACGTCAACCCGGACTTCCCGCGCTGTGGCTACGAACCAGTCACGATGCCGGGCGGCTGCTAGGTAAGACCTAGTTCGAACCGTAAATGCTAAGAGAGGACGGCCAGACGGCCGTCCTCTCTTCTTCCCTCTAGCCGCTCAG
>JADFRJ010000269.1 GCA_022561355.1 Chloroflexota bacterium
CCTGCTCAGGCGGCATGTAGCCGACCGTACCGATCATCATGCCCGCTACCGTGAGCCGCGATCGGTCTAGCGCCACGGCGAGCCCGAAATCCCCGATCATGGCTGTGCCGTCTTCGGCAAGCCAGATATTGCCCGGCTTGATATCCCTGTGGATGATGCTGCGTGAGTGCGCGTGGTCTAACCCAGCGGAGATCTCCCCGGCCAACCGGATCGCATCTTCGATGGGAAGCTGGCGGTTGGGAGCCTCCAAGATGCGCGCTTCAAGGTCGCCGCCCGGCATGTATTGGGAGACGATGTAGGGCTCGCCGCTCTCTTCACCGATGTCGAACACGGTGACAATGTGGGGATGGTCGCCGAGGCGGCCCATCGCCTGGGCCTCGCGGCGCACGCGCGACCGTCCGGCCTCGTCGAGCCCCTCCGTCTTGATCACGGCGATCGCCACGTCTCGGTCGAGCCGGCTATCGCGAGCCAAGTAGACGCGCTTTCGCCCGCCCTCGCCAAGGAAGCTCTTGATCTGGTACCGGCCTTCGCTGAACGACTCAGGTTGAGCTGTCGCTGGCTGCCGCGGAGCAGCCGGAGTAGATGAGGACTGCGGTTCGGCCTTCTCTAGTGAAGCACCGCACTGGCCGCAGAACCGTTCGCCGGGCTCAGGCTGTGCGCCGCAACCAGCGCAGGCTACGGCCAACTCGGCGCCGCACTGGCCGCAGAACTTGCGGTCAGGCTGGTTCTCGTGGCCGCAGCTAGGACAGTTCACCAGCAACCATCTGGAATAATCCTTGCCATGCTTGGAGGAGGAGGACCTCGCTCATAACGAATCATACTATACGCAAGCGTGTGCAAGCTGCCAAGGTGCGGTCTTGACAACCAACCAGGATGGTCACGTTCTGGGAGACGCGCGGACCCGCCAGAAGCGCGGCCTCTTACTATTAGATGTTGTGGTTGGAGCGGGAGACGAGAGTCGAACTCGCGACCCCGGCTGCCCTCAGGGCAGTACTCTGCTTGGGAAGCAGATGCTCTACCACGCGGCCAAGCCCGTGCCCGTGCCCGTGCTAACCCTCTGGGGTTACTTGGTATTCCAGCAGTTGAAGAACGGCGTCCGCGTTCCCGCGACCAGAGCGGAGTGGATCGGCCTGCCTCAGGAGGTGACTCGTACGTAACGAGTAGTTTCCCAACTCGCCCGAGTTCCCGCTGCCGGACCGATTGGCGCTACGCGGAGTGGATCATGACGCCTACGGTCTTGCCTGTGGAGGTCTGGATACGAAGCTCGACGATTTAAACGCGTCTGTCATCGCGTCCGGACTCGGTGTACTGACGGTCGCGGTTTTATCCCTGTGCGAACGCGCTGTGTACCCTTGTGTTGGAGTCGCCCTACGTAGGGGATTACGGCCCTGCGGGCTTGATGCCGACGATGCTGCGAGGTGTTTGGCTGGAGGACAAGATCGGGCTCTTGGAAAGGGATCCGGACGGGTTCGAGACGCGGATTGTTCCCAGCCTGACGTTTCGCGTGTCGAAGGGTTGGGACCGTTACCGCAAGCGGCTGGTCGTCGCCAGCCATTCAACCAGCATTCGGCGTGGGGTGGCGCCCGACAGCGTGTTAAGGCGCTGCCGGATTGACTGCCGTGCTTGCGACCGTCTTACACTTGCCTAGATCGGCACGTATCGAATGCCAGGAACCTCACCCTGGAGGCATCATGACGACTTCCGCAAGCGAGAGACCAGCGGCGCCACACGACCCGGACCGGACGACCGAAAACGCCTACCGCGACCGGTGGAAGTGGGACGACGTGGTACAGAGCAGCCATGCGGTGGATTGCTATCCGACCGTCGGCGCCTGTCCGTACCAGGTGTACATGAGAGACGGCGAGATCCAGTTCCAGGAGCAGGCCGCGAAGTTCCCCATCGTCGAGAAAGGCGTGCCGGACTTCAACCCCATGGGCTGTCAGAAGGGGGCCTGTTGGGATCAGATGCTGACCGCCAAAGAGCGCGTGCTCTATCCGCTCAAGCGAGCGGGCGAGCGCGGCGAAGGCAAGTGGGACCGCATCAGTTGGGACCAGGCGCTTACGGAGATCGCGGACGGCCTCCTCGACGCGGTTGAAGACGGGGGTCCTGAGGCCGTGTTCTCGCCGACGGGCGCCAACGCGCTGGCTTGGGGCATGATGGCCCATCGTCGGTTCAGCGCGATTACCGGCTTCCCGATGGGCGATTTTGACGCGGACATCGGCGATTGCGTGCCAGGCATGTATCTCACATGGGGGAAGTACATCACGCCTAGCGAGGACGACTACACTCACTCGGAGCTGATCCTCATCTGGCACTGCAACCCCTCCTACACGCGCATTCCCGTGGCACACTTCCTCACGGAGGCGCGATACAAGGGCGCGGAAGTGGTGATGATCGCACCCGACTTCAATCCCTCCACCATCAACACGGACTACCACATCCCGGTGAAGGTGGGCAGCGATGCCGCCTTCTGTCTGAGCATGTGCAAGGTGATCGTCGACGAGGGGCTGATGGACAGCGCCTTTGTGAAGGAGCAGACGGACCTTTCGTTGCTGGTGCGGTTGGACACGCGCCACTTCTTGCGCGCGAACGAGATTGAGGACGAAGGCCGGGACGACCAGTTCTACTTCTATGACCAAGCCTCGAAGCGCGTCGTGGAGGCGCCTCGCGGGACGCTGGCATTGGGCGAAGTCGATCCGGCGCTGGAAGGGACGTACCAGGCGGTGCTGGCGAGCGGGGAAGAGGTGGAGGTCGTGCCCGTCTTCGAGCTGGTTAAGGAACGGCTGGCGCAGTACGAACCGGAGATGGCTACTACGATGTGCGGCGTCCATCCAGACGTGATCCGCTCGCTGGCGCGGAAAGTGGCCAGCAAGA
>JADFRJ010000060.1 GCA_022561355.1 Chloroflexota bacterium
TTAGTCCTGCGGACGTGGAGGGGCCCTGCGCACGCACGGCGCGGATGCGAAGCATGAGGGCGGCTCTTGAGGCGGACGCCTGAACGCTAGATCTCCAGGCGGCCTGCGGCTGTGGCCGGGTCCCGTGCCTCGAGTTCTTGCAGGCTCTTACCCGCTAAACTTGCGGTACATCGTCACGACCGCTGCCCCGCCGAGGCCGAGATTGTGCTGGAGCGCGACCTTGGCGTCTTTGACCTGACGCTTCTCGGCCATTCCTCGCAGCTGCCAGTTCAACTCGCTGCATTGGGCAAGGCCCGTCGCGCCGAGTGGGTGTCCCTTCGAGATGAGCCCGCCGGACGGGTTCACGACCCACTTGCCGCCGTACGTCACCGCGCCGGAATCGATCAGTTCGCCGCCCTTGCCCTCCGGGCAGAGGCCCAGGCCTTCGTACGTGATCAGCTCGTTGCATGAGAAGCAGTCGTGAAGCTCGATCACGTCCACGTCTTCCGGGCCGAGGCCGGACTGCTCGTAGACGGCCTGTGCGGCCTTCTTCGTAAGGTCGGCTCCAACCATCTTGATGCAGCTCTTGTCTTCGAAGCTGCTCGGCATGTCGGTGGCCATGGACATGCCGATGATCTCGACGGCTTGGTCCTCCAGGCCATGCTGGCGGACAAAAGCCTCACTCGCGACGATCGCCGCACCGGCGCCGTCGGAAGTCGGGCAGCATTGGAGTTTCGTGAGCGGTTCGTAGACCATCTTCGCAGACAGAATGTCATCTAGGGAGTACTCCGTCTGGAACTGTGAGTAGGGGTTGTTTACGGAGTGCTTGTGGTTCTTGTGGCCGATCTTGGCGAACTGGAGGGCGGTCGTGCCGTACTTCTCCATGTGTTCGCGACCAGCGTTGCCGAACATCTGCGGAGCCGGCGGCGCCTTCGCGAATTCGTGCAGCTCCAGCATGACCTTGACGTGCGGTTCCATCGGGTTAGCGCGGTCTGTGTACTTGACGCCAAGCGAGCCCTTCTCCATCTTCTCGAACCCCAGTGCGAGCGCACAGTCCACGATCCCGCCCTCGACGAACTGCTTCGCCATGTGGAGCGCGGTGGAGCCGGTAGCGCAGTTATTGTTCACGTTGTAGATGGGGATGCCGGTGAGCCCCAATTCGTACACGGCCCGCTGGCCACTGGTAGAGTCGCCGTAGCAGTAGCCCACGCAGGCCTGCTCGATTTCCTCGTACGCGATGCCGGCATCGGCCAGCGCCTTCTCTCCGGCCTCCTTCGCCATGTCCGGGTAGTCCCAATCCTTGGAGAACGGCTTCTCGAATTTCGTCATGCCGACGCCGACGACAAATACTTTGTTGGGCATTGGGTAGTTTCCTTTCTTGAAGCGCGCTGCGGCCGCTGGCCGCTTGCTAAGCAGAGTACAGAATCGCCCCATCCTATCGCGCCGGGCGACGCCTGCCAAGGCTGCGGCGCCGTGCCCTGATTGGGTGCGTTTCTGACTCCGCCCATAGGTAGGGAACGGTGTGGTTACAGCTCGGACATGGAGACTGACTAAGAGTGGCGGCCGCCATCACGGTTGTGGAGCTGGAGCGTGAGGAGCTTCGACCGGGCACGTTGGGCCAGACGGGCTCTCGTCCGGGGGCCCTTGCCCCGAGTCGCGGCCCCTGCGGCCCTGCTCAGGGCAGGCCGCTGTCTGGGAAGCATCGGGTCCAATTGTTAGCCCATCAGATTCGGAATCTTCAGCGTAGGAACGACTGAACTTTCTTTTAGGGATAGCTCACCCATCAATGAGGGATGTCCATGATGGTTTTGCTTCTCGCCATCCTCGATAGTGATCTTGAGGGGCAGCCACGACCGCTGATTGGCAGCGGTCTGCGAGGTTGCCCAGCGACGGACCGTGCAGGCCTCGCTGAGATACGAGACGGCCTGGGTAGTAAGGAGGCAGAGCTTGGCCATACAGACCCCCGAGAGCCGGACAGAACTGTCGGGGTACCTTGTTTTGGTAAGGCGGTGGTGGTGGCTGCTGATAGCAGGCGCGGCGCTCGCGGGCCTTGCGGCGTTTCTGGTAACGCGGACCATCACGCCGATGTACAGCGCGTCAGCGACGCTGCTTGTCGATCTCACTCAGCAGCCCGGCACAGTCGTTTATAACGACATCCTCGCCAGCGAGCGCCTTACCAAGACCTATGGTGAGTTGATCACCCAGCGACCGGTCCTTGAGGGCGTGCTCTCCGGAGGCGAGTTTTCTGATCTGACCGTGGGCGGCCTCCGCAAGAACCTCGACGTGAGCATCACGCGCGATACACAGCTGCTAAAGATCTCGGCCACGGATGAAGACCCGGGTCAGGCCGCTCGGCTTGCCAACGCCGTTGCTACCACGTTTGTGGAACAGCAAAACGCGCTTTCCGTGACGCGGTCGAGCACGGTGAGCATTGTTGAGAGCGCCGAGCCCTCCAGCTCCCCGGTGTCCCCGAACCTGCGCTTGAACATCCTGCTGGCCGTCGCGGTCGGGTTCATTCTCGCTGGTGGCCTCGCTTTAGTGTTGGAATATCTCGATGACACGGTGAAAACGCCGGACGATGTCAAGGCGGTGGCCGACCTGCCAATCTTGGGAGAGGTAGGGCGGTGGCGCAGTCAGAAAGATGAGATCCACATGGTCAAGCGAGGTGAGCGCGTAGCCGAACGGGAAGCGTATGGCATGCTCCGGACGAACGTGCGGTTCAGCACGTTGGGCAAGTCTATGCAGGTCCTTTTGGTCACGAGCGCGAACGCCAGCGAAGGCAAGTCGACAACGGCCGCGAATCTTGCCGCCGCAATCGCTGAGACGGGTAAGAAGGTGGTCTTGGTAGACGCGGACCTGCGCCGGCCGTCTCTCCATCGAGCCTTTGGGTTAGAGAATCACACTGGCTTAACCACCGCGCTTCTCAAGGACACGCCTGGCCTAGGAGACGTGTTCCGGCCAGCCCCGTACGCTTCGCTTCTCTTGATGACCAGCGGCCCATTGCCTCCCAACCCAGCCGAGCTGCTGGACTGGGAGGGCTTCGACGCCCTGCTGGAGCGGCTCAAGCGGGATGTCGATCTGGTGGTTCTGGACAGCCCGCCCGTGCTGGTGGTCGCCGATGCGCGAATCCTAGCGGCCAAAGCAGACGCCACCATCCTGGTCATAGACAGCGGCCGGACGCGGGCAGGGGCGGTCAGAAAAGCGCTCCAAGCGCTGACGACCGCCAATGCGACCGTCCTCGGCGTCGTCCTGAACAAGGTACGGAGGGGCAGTCGCGCCTATGACTATTACGAATACTCCGCCGCAAGTGGCGGTTCATATTCGAATACGAAGCCAGCGTCATCCAAGTTGGAGGAGCCTTTCCTCGGACCCGCGAGCGGTGACGCGAAAGAGAGCGCGGAGGCAGCTTAACTATGAGCCGGCGACAACATTGTGACCGACGCAGGCTTGGTGATCGACCAAGCGGTGTAGGAAGCTCACAGCGCCGGTTTAGGCGGCATTCCTCATAGGCGCCTGTTGGAGCATGCAGGAAGATGAAGCTACCCCCAGCGGTTACACAGCAGAAACAGGATAAGGAGACACAGGAACAAGCACAGGATAAAGGAGAACCAAACATGAAGATCAAAATTGCATTTGGCGTCCTAGCTGTAGCGACGATGCTGGTGGCTGGACTCTTTACCCGCACAGCTCTTGCCGACTACCCGCCGCCTAATGGGAGCGTGGAGTTCGGCGTCGCAAATACGACGGCTGGCCCCGGTACGGCCGTGGCGGTGACGCTGATCGTTCTAGATGCCGCTGGGAACCCGGTAGCCAACGCGGCCTGCACGATGAGCATTACGGCTCAGCCGGGCTCTGGCGCCAGCGTGGTTCAGCACAGTGCTGAGACGGACGCGGATGGTGCGATTACGGGAACTCTCGATGTTGGCGACAGCCTAGGCAGCGTGGTCGTCACTGCTGTCTGCCCCGTGGGGCCGGATTCTAGCGACGTTCTCTCCGCAAGCGGCACGGTCGTGGTTGCGGGGGCCGTCGGGGCCGCCTTGCCACCCGCTAGCTTGCCGTCTACCGGCATGGGCCTAGCAACCGACGACGCCGGAACATGGTTCGCTCAGTTGGCGATTGCTCTTGCCGCCGCCGGTGCCGTTCTGCTGGCGTTTGGCGCGGTAAAGCGCACTGCATAGCTGAAGAAATAACTACCGCCGGCGTGGTGAGCCAGACAGGCGGCCACGCCGGCGGGAGCATGGCGACAACTCAGGATGAATGAGGATCAAGGATGAAGACTGAGCTTGCATCTGGCGTTCTATCCGTCGCGACAAGGCTGCGGGCCAGGCTACATGGCCGCCACCTGCTGTTGTTAGCGCTATTGGCGCTGGCGATAGTTGGCGTTGAGTCGTACCGCGCTGTGGGCATCGTTCGCGAGGTCGATCAGGCGCAAGAGCTGGTGCGATCGGGACAGGATCTGTTGGAGTCGAAGCGGCTTGACGCGACAGAAGAGGAGCTTGTTGTGGCGAGGGAGGACTTTGAAGCGGCGGAAGAGAAGTTCGCCTCCGCACGGTCGGCCTTACGAAAGGACCCCGTGGTCTGGGCCCTTGGGCGCCTGCCGATCATCGGAGGCCAGGTTCGGATGGTTACCAACCTGGCAGAGATAGGCCAGCAGGCTGCCGGCATCGGCGTGGAGGGCGTGAGAGCGGCCGAGGAGTTCGCCGAGATTCGAACGCAGGAAGAAGGAACGCTTCCTGAGATGACGATGACGATCTTCGAGCGCACCGATCCGCATTTTGCGGCCATCGAAACGCGGCTGGCCGCCGTCGACATCCTCCGCGAGGAGATCGGCGATGGCGGGTTGCTGCCTTCCGTGCGGTCAGCGGTGCGCGAACTCGACGCAGGCCGGGAGACGTTGGGCGACCTCGTCGCCACCTATCGCCGGGCCCGGGCGTTCGTGCCGGAGTTCCTCGGCTTCTCGGGACCGAAGACCTACCTCATCCTGGCGCACAACAACGCGGAGCTGCTGCCGACGGGCGGGCTGGTATCCGTGATCGGCACGATGCGCGTGGAAGATGGCCGTATTGAAGACCTCGACTTTGAAGACGCCGTCGAGTTTAGCCGCAGGTGGAGGCTCAGCAGCGATACCTATGTGGAGCCGCCAGCGCCGCTGAAGCAGTATCTACTCAAGGACTTCACCTGGAACCTGGATGTCTCAAACTGGTCCCCTGATTTCCCTACCGCTGCTAAAGAGGCTCAACGCTTCTTTGAGCTGGGCGGCGGCTTCCCTGTCGATGGCGTGATTGGGATCAACGTGAGCACGTTGGAGCGGTTGCTCGCAGTAACCGGACCGGTGACGGTCCACGAATACGGAGTCACGGTCACGAGCGAGAACGCCTTCGACCTGACCGAGGAACACACTCGTGTCCCCTTCGAACCGCAGGGAGACCGCAAGGAGTTCGTGGCGTTGCTCGCGGACGAGGTGCTGGAGCGCGTGCTCCGGCCGGCGCCGGGGATGTGGTCGCCGCTCGTCGATGCCATCCAAGACCTTGGCAATGAGAAGAACCTGCTCCTCTTTGCCCACGATCCCGGGCAGCAGGAACTGATCCGGGAGTTTGGGTGGGACGGCGAGGTGAACAGCTCCTCCGGCGATTTCCTGATGCTGGTCGACGCCAGCGTGAACAGCACGAAACTGAACGTCGTGCTGGAACAGACGATCGATATCGAGGTGCGTCTCAGCAATGCCGGCTCGGCGAGGACCGTTGTGACCGTCGACTACATCAACAACCTCGCACCGTGGGCAGAGGGGCGGGACCCGGAACTGGTGCGGAAGCTGATGTTGGACGGGCTGTACGGCGGCTACCTGCGCCTGTTTGTGCCGGAGGGAAGCCGCATCGTTTCGGTGCGCGACGAGCGTCGTGAGATCGGGCTGGAGGAGTTCGGAGACGAGTTGGGCCTCACGGTCTTCGGCCGCTTCTTCGCCCTTCCCCGTGATACGCGGCAGCGGCTGGTGTTCGAGTACATCGTGCCCGCGGCCGTCGGGACGAAGAGCGACACATGGCACTACAAGCTCGAACTGTTGAAACAGCCGGGCCAGCAGCCTTTGCCGGTCACGCTGAAGGTGGTGCCACCGGAACGGATGGAGATCACGTCTACGGTTGGGAACGGGAACACGTTCGGGGCAGACTCGGAGCTGGAATTTGTCCTCGACCGGGACTGGACGCTGGAATTCGAACTGAGTCGCCGCTCATGAAGTACTCGGAGACGAAGGGGCGCATGGGCGCGGGCAAGCACGTAACCCCGCTGATCGATTCGAAGCTACAGCTCGTCCAAGCTGCGTCTTCTACCAATGGGCTGGCACAGCCAAGACGAGCGATCTTTCTGGATCGCGATGGCGTCATCAACGCGCTGCGGCCAGACCACGTGACCGCCTGGAACGCGTTTCAGTTTCTCCCGGGCGCGCTCGCGGCCATACGCCAGCTTAGCCTGCTCGATTTGCCGATCGTTGTCGCGACGAATCAGTCCGCTGTTGGGCGGGGGTTGCTGAGCGCAGATGGCCTCGCGGATATTCATCGGCGCATGGTGGCCCAGGTAGAGCTCGCCGGAGGCCGGATCGATCTTGTTGTCCACTGCCCGCACACGCCAGAAGACGAGTGCCTGTGCAGAAAGCCCGAACTCGGCCTCTTTCAGGATGCGGCAGAGAGGCTCAACGTGAACCTGACAGAAAGCTACTTCGTCGGCGACACCCCGAGCGATCTCGGCGCCGCTCGACAGCTTGGGATGACGTTTGTCCTTGTTCGCAGTGGCCTCGGCGCGACATCGCTTGCACAGCAACCCGTCCTCGCGGGACAGGTGGACTGGCTTGCCGACACCATCGCCGAAGCCTCTCAGTGGATTCTCGAACACGAAAACGCAGTCGTTGAGACGCGTCCAGAAAGGCAGGCAGCATGAACGGCCGGAATCACCGTGCTCCCAAGGCGATGATCCTGACGGCTGGCAAAGAAACCAGGCTGGGGCCTCTTACCAGTCAGACCGAAGCTCGCCCCTCAGGCCTAGGCCATCACAGGTCATCGCTCTCGTCGCGCCCGTCGTACATGGGACACCGGCGCCGTGCGTAGCAGACTGGAGAGCAACGTATGCAGGCGATAAGAAAACAGGATCCGGAGCCCGATTTCCTTGAGACTCAGACCGTGGCGATTGGTGTGGACGCGGAAACGGATGCGGCGCCGGCGCGCCTGGTACTGCTCACCCTCGTCCGGCCCAGCTCCCTCTATCGGCGCCGCGGAAAGCGACTGCTGGATGCCGTCCTAGGGGCCGCACTGTTGGTCTGCGCACTCCCGCTCCTGTTGGCTGTTGGCCTAGCCGTGCTGGCTGCGTCAGGCTGGCCGGTCCTGTACGCCTCAGAGCGAGTTGGTCTGGGCGGGCGCCCGTTCCGGATGCAGAAGTTCCGGACGATGATCTCGGACGCCGACCGAGTGATCGAGCGCTGGCGCGAAACGCGTCCCGACCTAGCCGATGAATATGGGAAGAACTTCAAGGTGAAGGATGACCCGCGCATTACTCCGCTCGGCAGGTTGCTCCGCAAGACGAGCTTGGACGAACTGCCTCAGCTCTGGAACGTGGTGCGAGGTGACATGAGTCTCGTCGGGCCGCGCCCGGTTCCCGGCAAAGAAATGGAAGACCAGTATGGTGCCATGACCGGCCAGGTCCTTTCGGTGCGGCCGGGCATGACCGGCCTGTGGCAGATCAACGGCAGGTCACGTACCACCTATGAGGAGAGGGTGCGCATGGACCTCACATATGCTCAGGATCTCTCGTTGCTTGGTGACGTTAAAGTCCTTCTCAAGACGAATGCCGCAGTCTTTAGGACTCACGAGGCTGCATGACCAATAAAAGCAAGACCGGCCACCCCACGCTCACCATCGTATGTGAGAACTACTGGCCCGAAGTGGCTTCGACCGGCCAGTTAATTACAGAGCTGGCCGAGGAACTTAGTCCATTCTTCTCTGTGGAGGTGCTCACCGCCCAGCCCCGGTACCACGGAGAATACGACCAACGTTCCCGTTCTGAGATTCGACACGGCGTCACCGTCCGGCGGCTGCGCACGACCCGATTCGCCAAGAGTTCTCGGCTCGGTCGATCGCTCAACTGGCTAACGTTCCTCTTGTCCTTGTGCGTCGCCGTTGCTACCCGCTGGCATGGTCGGACATACCTCTTCGTGACTAATCCCCCGACTGCGCCTTGGGCAGCGATCATCGCAAAGATCATGTGCCAGCGCACATTCATCCTTGTGTACGATCTCTACCCGGATCTTGCAGAGGCAGTGGGAGCGATACCGCGTGGTGGCTTCGTTGCTCGACTGTTTGATGTGGTCAATCGATTCTCCTTCCGCCGTGTCAATTGCATCATCGTCGTAGGACGGGACATGGAAGCCCGGCTCCGCCACAAGCTCGGACCCGATGCGCGAATCGTCATCGTCCCGAACTGGGCTGACCCAGACGTCATCTCGCCACGCGAAAAGACATCTAGTGAGTTCGCCCGGGCGCATGACCTCACAGACCGCTTCGTGTTCCTGTATGCAGGCAACCTTGGGCTGTTTCAAGATCTTGAATCGTTGGTTCATGCTGTAGATTCTCTGGACGGCCTGGGCAGGGACGCAACGGTCGTGTTCGTAGGAGATGGTGCCAAGAGGTCGGCGCTGGAAGAGCTGGCGAGGGAGTCGGACCGCGTCCGGGTTCTAGATTACGTGCCATACGAGCAACTCGGCGACCTCTATGCCGCGGCCGATGTCGGGCTGATCGCCTTGGAACCAGGTGTTGAGAAGACGAACGTCCCGAGTAAGACCTACAGCATCCTTGCGGCTGGCCGTCCCTTTCTGGCCGTGGCAGATGGCAGCAGCGACCTGGAAGCCCTTGCCGACGACGGCTGCGGGCTGGTCGTCAAGAATGACTCTAGCCACCTGACAGCTGCCATGTCTCACTTCCTCACACGACGCGACGACGTGGTGAAGATGGGTCGGCGAGCACGGCAAGTCTTCATCGAAAGCTACACAAAGCAGGCAATCATTGGACGATACCGGCAGCTATTGTCTGAGAGGAGAGTAGGATGAACTGGTCGGACAAACGAGTACTCGTAACAGGAGGAACGTCCTTTATCGGCTCTCACCTCACCGATTCCCTCATGGAGCGGGGGGCGAGCGTGCGTGTCGTTGACAACCTTAGTAGCGGCAAGCTTGAGTACATGCAGGCTCAAATAGAAGCGGGCAGTGTGGAGTTCCTGGAAGGCGATCTTCTTGACCAGTCGACGGTCCGGGGAGCTGTCGAGGGGATGGATATCGTCTTCCACCTTGCAGCGGATCACGGCGGCCGCGGCTACGTTGACCTGCATCAGGCGGCCTGTGCTTCTAACCTCGCTCTGGATGGCATGGTGTTCCTGGCTTGCAAGGAAGCCGGGGTGGAGAAGGTCGTCTACGCTTCTTCTGGGTGCGTCTACCCGAACTTCAAACAGACAGACCCAACGGAGGTCCTCTATCTAACCGAGGACATGGTGAGAGCGCCGTTCGACGCAGACAACATGTACGGTTGGGCAAAGTTGATGGCTGAAATGACATTACAGGCTTACTGCCGCGAGTGGGGCATGAAGGCGGCTTCGTGTCGGTACTTCACCGTGTACGGCGAGCGCGGCAAGGAAGATCACGCAGTCACGGCGATGATCGCACGGGCCTTCATTCGACAGAACCCGTTCGAGGTATGGGGGAACGGCGAACAGGTCAGGAACTGGACGTATGTTGGTGACATAGTCGAGGGGACCATCCTCGCCGCGGAAAAGATCGACGATGGTACGGCTGTGAACCTGGGAACCATGGAGCGCACCCGCGTGATCGATGCTGTTAAGGAAGTGCTCTTATACACCGGGCATACCGCTGAGATCGTCTTTCGGCCTGATATGCCAACTGGGCCCTTGAACCGGGTCGCCGACAACTCGCTGGCCAGTCACCTACTCGGCTGGGAACCGAAGATGAAGTTTATGGACGGTCTGCATCAAACGATCGACTGGTACTTCTCTACCAAGGACCGGGAGCTCATCGGCGTCTCGTTGGGCGCTCAGCTAACGGAACGATGACAATCGAACAGGCGAGCGCCGGCAAGGTGAGCAACTACGTTTGGAGCATTATGGACAGGTCGGATCGTTCCGGACGGCAGCAAAGTCGTCGCCAGCATCATTGGGCTGCTAGTTGCATATGCCAGCACGGACGCGCGGCGTCCGAGTGACGAGGCGGTGAGTGATGAGTAGGACTACTTTGCGAGGGCCGATAGAAGCCTATTTGGCTACGTCTTCCGACCGCCGGACGCTGCTATCTACGTGGACGCGAGAAGGCGCGAAGGCTCTCGCGACGAAGGCACTTGTGCCCTTGGAGATCGGCCGAGCTCGGCGGCTTGAGAAAAGCCAAAGGCCTCTGAAGCTTCACCTCGGCGTCGCTGATAACTACCTCCAAGGATGGGTCAACATAGACCTATTTCGTCCAGGGAGACAATTGGATCTGCGGTGGGACCTGCGTCGCCCACTGCCGTTCTCAAACGGTGCTGCGGACGCTATCTTCGCCGAGCATCTCTTCGAGCACATCGATCTCAAAGGTGCGTTCGTCCTGCTGCGCGAGTGCTGGCGCGTATGCGCCGCCGATGCCGTCCTCCGCATCGGAGTACCCGACCTGGGCCGGTACGTCCGCGCCTACGGAGGAGAGGATTCAATTATCGACGACTGCCGGCCAGGGAGGCCAACGCGTGGAATCGCCCTCAGCGAGGTGTTTTTCTGCTGTGGCCATCGCTCGATGTACGACTTCGAAACGCTTGAGGGTCTTCTGGTGGAGGGCGGCTTCTCCACGGTAGAGCGTTGCGAGTATGGGCTTGGCCGTATCTACCCCAACCCAGACGGCGAGCACCGAAGACTGGAATCACTATACGTCGAGGCCATCAAGTGACGGTAGCCGCCAGCCGGCTCCCAATACCGGCCACCGTCGGCTCCGTGGCGACCGGCCTGGCGGGCCAGACGGCGCTGTTGGTGAGCGGACCGCTCCTCGCCCGCATGCTTGGGCTCGATGGGCGAGGGTACCTGGCGGCCCTGGTTCTGTGGCCAGCCCTGATCGCGCAACTCGGCAGCATGGGGATGCCGTTGGCTGTCACCTACTTCACCGCGCAGCGGCGCATCTCCGTCCGGAGCATCACCC
>JADFRJ010000061.1 GCA_022561355.1 Chloroflexota bacterium
ACAAGTCAGACAATAAGGGCATCCTACCAGACCCCGAGCGCGGCCCCAGGCGGACCTACGAAACCGCCCTGCTAATGAGCCGCGGAGACCGGAAAATTGTCCAGGCTGTAGCGAACTCCTACGCCGCGCCTACAGGGAAGTTGCTTTCCAGCCATATATCGCAGAAACCGGAGCCGGTTCCGTCCTCTGCGATTCTCAGCCCAACGGGTGCGAAGTCGCCTCCCGCGATACCCATGCGAACCGATACGTCATTCGATCCTTGGTTGGCCGTCAACAGATCGAGTTGTCCATCTTCATCGAGATCAGCCACGAACACTTGAGTCGGCGACCGCCCGACGGAAAGGCTCTCCGCCGTGGCGAATTGTCGAACGCCAAGACCAAGGATAATCGACACGTCGTCCGTCCCCGAGTTGGAAACAAGGATGTCGTTGAACTCATCGCCGTTGATGTTCGCGGAGGTGACCGACGACGGCCCATCGCCTACGTTCATTGGAGAGCCGATTGTTGTGAACGATCCATCGCCATTCCCCCAATGCACCTGCAACGTATCACTACCGAAATTCGTCGCTATCAAATCTGTGTTGTCATCGCCATCGAGGTGTCCAAGAGCAAGGTCCGTGCCCGAGACGAAGAACGTCGGAAGTCCCATGAAACTGAAACTCCCCAGCCCCAAAAAGATGCGAATCCGCGTTGTCGAGCCGACCGCGACATCGAGAATATCGTCCGCGTCGATGAACCCCACGGCCAGCGCCCCCCCGGCCCCGACCCGCCTGGCGGCGAAGATGACCCCGCCGAGCTCCTCCCACGCAGGCGGATTCTGGGTCGCGCGGCGTTGCAATTCGCAGAGCGCTGCGAAGATGTGACTGTGCGTCAGTCCGCCTTCTTCCGCGACCTCTAGCCGGATATCGAAATTGTGGAGGGCGATGAAGCCAACTTCTCCCGAACGCAGTTGAGACCTCTTAATCGTGGCTGCGTGAACAATCTTCGAAACGGGATCCGACGCCGAGCCTTCTCGAAACTTCTTGACTTCTACATAGAATCGCCCTGTCCCAATTGCCACTTCGATGTCCGGCATCTTCTCGCCGGGGACTGGGCTCTCTCGAAGCAAGGTGACGGTGGCGTCCTTCAGGCAGAAGTAGTAAGCGTACTTAAGCACCATCATGTGGTCATTACGTTCGGCTTCTGCAACTCCCACGATCTTGGTTCTTAGATACCACTCAAGATTCACGACGCCACGTTCCATGAGGAACTCGAATACTTCGCGGCGGTCCTCGGGAAGACCTTTCATGGCCATCTCTATTACGCCTGGAGTGATATTGCTGCTCATTCTCTCGCCGCCGGCAATCGCAAGTCGCGCAGTCGCTGCACCTGATCGCGCAGTTCGCTCATGTCCTCTTCCATCTGTCGCATACGCTCCCGCATCCGGAAGATCACATCCACGCCCGCCAGGTTGACGCCTAAATCGGTGATCAGGCCCTGGATCTCGCGCAGCCGCCCGATGTCCGCCGGCGAGTAGAGGCGGCGCCTTCCCTGCGAGCGGGACGGCCGCACCAGCCCGGCGCGCTCGTAGTAGCGCAGCGTCTGGGCGTGCATGCCGACCATGCGGGCGGCGACGCTGATCACGAAGCAGGCCTCGTGTTCTTCGACCAGCTCTTCTTCGTTCATCTCATCACCTCGCAAACTCTGGCATTCGATCTGGGTGAGGCGGCTCTTCGTCGCTTCTGACCAGCAGGAACCTCTCCATTTCTCCCGTCAGAATTTCCTCTTGATCAAGGTCATCACGAATTAGTGTGCTCGCCTTCCTAAATAGCTCTGGCACTGGTCCAGCGGTTACGTCCTCTTTTCCAAGAACAACCACAACAAAAGATGTTAGCTCTACTGCGTCCAGAGCAAGAATTCGAGCCAGACCGAGGAGGCTCTTGCGCGCTGGCGCACCACCTGCGCGAAGTACGCCGACCTTCTGGCCCCCGATTACGCCTATCCCAAGAGCCACACCCATTGCTTCGAAAGTGAGGTGCGAAAAAGGATGAAGCGTCTTGATGTGCCGCTGTCGTTCGGAGATGAATGTCTTAGCCTCCGGGCTTCCGGCGAGGGCGTAGGCATCTCTTACGATTCGCCGTGCGCGCTTCACATCACTCTCCGTGCCAGTCATTTGTTCAGCGAACGCTGGTTCTATGTAAAGTCCCTTCAGCAGGTCGGGCGTTTCGTTAATGCTGCGCTGATGACTAGCGGCTGCGCCGTACCTTCCGGTCAGCGTCGAGTCCCAGGCCGAACACAGGAGGTTAAAGCTGTGGGTGGCCGCGCCCAACATTCTCTTCACCGTTAGCGAATTGAAGTCGTCGCGGTTTGCTGTAGCATCAATAAACTGTGCTGTTAGGCCCATGGCTTCCGCGTAGATATCCGCTTCCGCTCCAAGAACAACCTCGGAGGAATCTCGTGCCATCGCGTCGAATTCTCGCTGATGTCTGTACCAGTCGTTGAGTACAACTGCCACTTGACCTCTCCTAGATTCCTGCCTCGCGCAGCTGTTCGAACAGCTTTTTGTCGTCGTCGCTCAGCTTCTCCGGCAGCTTCACCTGCAGCCGGGCGTAGAGATTGCCCCGGCCTTTGCCCTTGAGCTTCGGCATCCCCTGGCCGCCCAGCCGGAACGACTTCCCGTTAGGGGAGAGCGGGGGTACCGTCAGCGCTACCTTGCCCGTCATCGTCGGCACCTCCACCTCGGCGCCGAGGACCGCATCGGTGAGCGGCACCTCCACGTCCGTGTAGAGGTTGCTGCCGTTGCGTTCGAAGCGCTCGTCTTGCGCGATCGAGACGATCAGATAGAGGCTGCCTGACTTGCCGCCGTTAGTCCCGGCCTGGCCCTCGCCGGCGATGCGCACGCGCGAACCGCTGTCCACGCCGGGGGGTATCTTCACTTCCAGCCGGCGCTCCTTCTGCGTGAGGCCCGAGCCCTGGCAGACGTGGCATCCGGCGCCGGCGATCTGGCCGCTGCCGCCGCACGTCGCGCAGGCCTGCTGGCCCGCGAACTGGAGCGTGCGGCTCGTGCCGTGGAACGCTTCGTCCAGAGTGACTTCGATCGGATGCTCGATGTCGGCGCCCCGGCGTCGTTGCGGCGCCTGCTGGCGGAAGATTGAGCCGAAGATGCCGCCCAGGTCGCCCAGCCCGCCGGCGCCGAAGCCACCGGCGCTGTCGAAGCGGAAGGCGCCACCGCCTCGCCGCTTCTGCATCTCCTCGATCTGGTCGGCGTGCTCCCACTGGTCGCCGTACTTGTCGTACTTTGTGCGGCTCTCCTTGTTGCCGAGCACCTCGTGGGCAGCGTTAATCTCCTTGAAGCGCGCTTCGGATTCCTTGTCGCCGGGATTGACGTCAGGGTGGTATTCGCGCGCCAGCTTGCGGTACGCCTGACGGATCTCCTTCTCGCTGGAGCCCTTGGGGACGCCCAAGACTGAGTAAAGGTTCTTTTTAGCCATGCTGCATCAAGTCCAGTATAGCATAGCTTCAGGTATACGGCAATCATGGCTGCATTATAAGTGATGAGGAGCTTATCAAGTATCTTGACAAGAGACGCTGTGTTCGGTAGGATATACAGGAACAGGGCTGATGGCAGCCGACCTCAGGACCTGATTCAGATTCAAAACCAATAGGAGGAGAGATATGGGAAACCTAGTACGATGGGAGCCGTTCCGAGACCTGACCGACGTGCGGTTCGCAATGGACAGGATGTTCGACCGCAGCTTTGCCCGCCCTTGGCCCATGCTGAGGTGGGAGCCGGCGCTGGCGCAGGTCGCGATCGACCTCTACGAGACGGCCGACGTGGTCGGCGTAACGGCCTCGCTGCCCGGAGTGAAGGCGGAGGACGTCCAGGTATCGGTGACCGGCAAGACGCTCACGATCAGGGGTGAGACGAAGGCCTCGACCGAGGAGAACGAGGGAAACTACTACCGCCAAGAGCGCCGCTCCGGCGCCTTCCAGCGTGTCATCACGCTGCCCGTGCGCGTAGAGGCGGACAAGGCGGAAGCCACATTCGAGGACGGCGTCCTCAAGCTGGAGCTGCCCAAGGTGGCGGAGGTGAAAGCCACGACTATCGAGGTAAAGGCGAAGAAGGTCGTCGAAGCTGAGGCTTCGTGACCATCGAGTAATCGCCGGCTGCCCAGCTAAAGCGCCCCGACTCTGTTGGGGCGCTGCTGTATCTGCCGCCAGAGGCGACAGAGGCCGTGACGTCTTAGAGGTTGTGCGCCTCTAGCTCGACCGTCTTGGCTTCTTCCGGCGTGAGGTCTCTGAGTGGGGGCCGGACTGACGTGAGCGGCAGGCCGGCGGCCACGTGCAGCAGGTGCTTGATCGCGCTGTGAGACGGGAACTTGCCGAGGAAATCGCGTACCTTTGTGAGTTCCGCCTGCGCTTCTTCCTCGCCCTCGCCGGTCTCTCCGGCCTTCCACGCCGCCGCGACTCTATCCGGGAAGACGTTGCCGACCGCGGAAATCGCGCCGGTAGCGCCTGCCTCCGCGGCGAGCGCCGTGTTGGAGTCGCTGCCGTTGTAGATCGCCAGCTTCGGGTAGCGCTCGATGTAGCGTCGCGTCCTCTCGATGTTCCCGCTGGTGTCCTTGATGCCGAGGAGCCGGTCCTCCTGCCGCTCTAGAAGCGCATCAACCAACTCGTCTGAGACCTCGACACCCGAATGCGATGGGATGTTATACAGCAGCACCTTTCGCCCTGCGGGCAGCGCGCTCATCACCGCCTCGTAGTAGGCGATCAGGCCCGCGGTGGGGACGTCCTTGAAGTAGAAAGGCGGCACGATCATCACGCCATCGACGCCGCGTTCGATCGCGTAGCCGGACAGCTCGATCGTCTCCGGCAACGACGCGCATCCCGTGCCCGCGAAGATGCCGAGCCGGCCGCGATGCGTGACGACAGCGTCGATCACCTCCTTGCGCTCCTCCATCGAGAGCGAGACGCCTTCGCCGTTTGTGCCCAGCGTCAGTACGCCATCGGCGCCGTGGTGCTCCAAATACGCCAGATGCTGCGGGACGAAGTCCAGCAGCACCCGCTCTCCGCCAGGCGAGAACGCGGTGACTGCGGCTGGAACGATCTTGGGGAGCGAGCTCATTTGGTCATGGTACGTGGAAGGCTGGGCTGCCAGCAACGCGCCTATCTGGCTGGCATCACGCGTAGTGCTCAACACTTCCGCTGAACCACGCGAACGGCCGGCCGCAACCGGGCCGGTATATACTGGACTACCATGCGGTACGACTACGTGATCGCGGGTTCTGGTATTGCCGGGCTGTATTCCGCGCTCATGGCTCGCGAACATGGGTCCGTGCTCGTCCTCACCAAAGGTTCCATCGACGAATGCAACACGCGCTATGCGCAGGGAGGGATCGCGGCGGCGTTAGGGCCGCAGGACTCTCCCGAATTACACCTCGCTGACACGATCAAGGCGGGCGCAGGGCTGGTCGATGAAGAGGCCGCTCGCATCCTCGTGTTCGAGGCTGCCGAGCGCATTCGGGACCTCACGCGCTTCGGTGTGCCGTTCGACAGCGTCGATGGGGAGGTGGCGTTGGGCCGCGAAGGGGCGCACAGCCACGCTCGCATCCTCCACGCCGGCGGCGACACGACGGGCGCGCATATCGAGATATCGCTCTCGTCCTTGGCGCGGATGTCTAACATCAGCATCAACGAGTTTTCCCAGGTCGAGGAGATTAACGTCGAAGGCGGGCGAGCGACCGGCGTCCAGACGCTTGACACGCGCACGAACAGCAGGGAGACGTTCGAAGGGAGAGCCATCATCCTGGCGATGGGGGGATGCGGGCAGCTGTACAAGGTGAGCACGAACTCCGAGGTCGCGACCGGCGACGGGGTCGCGGTGGCCTATCGCGCCGGCGCCGAGATCATGGACATGGAGTTCATCCAGTTCCATCCCACCGCGCTCCGGCTCCCGGGCGTGCCGGTCTTCCTCATCTCGGAGGCGGTGCGCGGGGAGGGCGCGCTGCTCGTGGACGAGAACGGCAGGCGTTTCATGCAGGATTACGACGATCGCGGGGAGCTTGCATCGCGAGACGTGGTGGCGCGGGCCATCCACACCGAGCTAGCCAAGTCCGGCGCGGATCGAGTCTTCCTGGACGTCACGCACCTGGCGGCCGACCGTATCAGCGCTCGCTTCCCTCAAATCTACCAGCATTGCGCTGAGCAGGGCCTCGATATGGCGACAGATCCCATCCCGGTGTCGCCGGCTGCGCACTACGTCATGGGCGGCGTGCGTACGAACGTTTGGGGCGAGACGACCGTCCCAGGACTCTACGCCTGCGGTGAGTGTGCGTGCGTAGCCGTGCACGGGGCGAACCGGCTTGCGTCGAACTCGTTGCTGGAGACCGTCGTCTATGCGCGCCGCGTTGTTGAGCGGACGCTCCAGCCAGACACACCGACGGCGGCCGCGCTTACGCAGGACGCGTGTGCCTTGCCCGCAGCCGAGGTCACGGAAGCCCCGAATCTGGACCGGGCCGCGGTACAGACGCTGATGTGGGACCACGTTGGCATCGTCCGCGATGGCGAATCGCTCGCGCGAGCGGCATCCACGCTGGCGGCCTGGGACGCTGCCGTTCCCACCCCGATGGACAGGCCCGCTCATGAGCTGGCCAACCTGATCACCTGCGGCCGGCTGACGGCGACCGCCGCGCTCATGCGCGAAGAGAGCCGTGGCGCTCACTATCGCAGCGATTTCCCGGAACCGCGCGACGACTGGCAGCGGCACCTCGTCTTCCGAAACGATGGCTGAAGATACGTCGAGGCCGCCCGATCCGAAGATCGTGCAGCGTGTCGTCGAAGCTGCGCTTCTTGAGGACGGCGCGCGCAGCGACGTGACGACGAAGGCCGTCGTCCCCGATGGCGAAGTTGGCCGGGCTGCCATCATCGCGAAAGAGGGAGGAGTCCTGGCGGGCTTGCCCGTCGCGGAGGCGGTGTTTGCCGCGCTCGATGCGACCGTGCGGTTTGCGCCGCTGGTGCCGGACGGCTCCGTCATCTGCCCTGGGGACCGGCTCGTGGAGATCGAAGGCGCACTCTCTCCAATCCTCAGCGGCGAGCGCGTGGCCCTCAATTTCCTGCAGCAGCTATCGGGCGTCGCGACGGCGACACACGACCTTGTCGAGGCGGTGGCCGGCTTGAACGTGCGCTCGGACGGGCAGGGCCCGGCCCGCATCATCGATACGCGCAAGACGACGCCGGGGCTACGGGAACTGGAGCGCTACGCGGTCCGCCTTGGTGGCGGTCAGAACCATCGGTTCAATCTCTCGGACGGCGTGCTGATCAAAGACAACCACATCGCGGCCGCGCGCGACCGTGACCTCACCATCGCGCAGATCGTCGAACTCGCGCGACGGAACGTCGCGCACACCTTTCGTGTAGAGATCGAAGTGACCACGCGGGAGGAAGCGCGAGAAGCGCTCGGCGCGGGCGCCGATGCGATCCTCCTCGACAACATGTCCGTCGCTGACATGCGGCACGTCGTCGAGGACGTGGGAGGCCGGGCTATCACCGAAGCGTCGGGCGGCGTTACCATCGATACGGTGCGTGAGATCGCGGAGACCGGTGTCGATCTCATCTCCGTGGGAGGCATCACGCATTCAGCGCCGGCGCTTGACTTGAGCTTGGAGCTGGAGACGTAGTGCAGCTCGTGATCCTCTCCGGCCCGCCTGGCGCCGGCAAGTCGGCGACCGCTCAGGCGCTCTGCGACCGGTACGATCGCATGCTCCACATCGAGATGTCGAAGCTGCGGGGCTTTCTGCGCATGGGGCTGATGCGGCCCTGGGACACGTCCGCCGAAGGGAGAGCCCAGCAACAGTTGTTCGTCTCGGCGGCCTGCGGGATGGCAAGGCAGTTCCTAGAAGCCGGGTATGGGGTCGTTATTGACGATGTCATCACACCCGACGACCTGCCAATCTACCAACGTGAACTCGCCGTCGGTGAGGCCGTCCACTTCGTGGTGCTGCTCCCGAAGATCGAGGTGGTCCGTGAGCGAATGGGCCACGGACAAGCGAAGCGCCTCAGCGCCTTGTACGAGCGCTTCGCCGACTGGCAAGGGGTGGCGGTCGTCGAGCCGGGGGACCTTGCCCCGGAGTTGGTGGCCGACCGCGTGATGGCGCTGGCGGCCGAAGGCAAGGCGCTGGTCGAGCAGAAGGCCGGCGCGTAGACCACGGCCTGGGGCTATGCGATACTCGCGTAGTGATCCGCGACCGGTCCCTCACGCCTCGTTCGCCTGAGCAAGCTACCGTTGGTCTGCGACGCCGGTACGCGGCGCCGGCCGCGCTGTGGTTGATTGCAGCCGCCATCTTCATCTTCAGCGCGTTCCTTGCGCACTTCTACGATCGTTTTCCCGGTGACGAACGCCTGACGGACGCGCTTCAGCGCGTCGACGTGCCCGCCCTGGGTGGCTACCTGGCGTTCGTGAATGCGCTCGGCAACGTCTGGCTCCACGCGGCCCTTGTGGTGGGCGTCGCGCTCCTGCTGGGCCTGATGCGGGCCGGGTGGGAGTCGCTGCTGGCGCTCTATACGTTCGTTCCAAGCCTTCTAAATGGCGTCGTTAAGGATTGGGTCGCGCGGCCGAGGCCTTCGGAGGAGTTGGTCAACGTTCCCGATAGCATCGCTGGGTTCAGCTTCCCCAGTGGCCACACCGTAAGCACGGCGGCGCTGTTCATCGTGTTGTTCTTCGCCGTATCGGCTGTAGTGCGCCATCGCGGCCTGCGCTGGCTGCTGCAGGCGGGATGTCTGCTGATGGTCGTTTCGGCGGGGGCCGCACGCGTTTATATCGGCGTGCACTGGCCCAGCGACGCAATCGCGGGCTATCTGCTGATGGCTCTGCTGTTGGTTCCGCTCCTGTATGTCTACGTAGCTAGGCGCTCGCCAGGCTCGCACTCGAAATAGCTATGGGCGAACCTGCATGTTAGACTGGCACTAGCGGTCGATACTAACGGGGGAAGTTGTAGCGAACGAACACCCCGAGAGGAGGCCAGCAAGCCTTGCGCCGCGACCTTCAGCATCCTTCCTTGCTCGCGATGAGCGAGGTATTGCCGTGAACTGGCTGGACGGGGCCATTCTCGCACTGGTCATCTGGCTGACGTACGCCGCGTTCAAGGCCGGCTTCATTCGTGAGACCGTGACCGTCGTCGCGGCGATCTTGGGAATCATCCTGGCGGGGCTGTTCTACCAAAGCCTGGCTGAGGACGTGCTGCTGTTCATCGACAACGAGACGCTCGCCCGCATCGTCGGGTTCGCGATGGTCTTCGGCGCGGTCGTGCTGGCTGGCCAGATGCTGGCGACGATCCTGAAGCCGACGGTCAACCTGCTGCAGCTCGGCATCTTCGACCAACTGGCGGGCGCCGCCTTCGGCTTCGTGAAGGCGATCGTCTTCATCCAGATCTTCCTGATCCTCTTCATCACCTACCCGAGGTGGGGGTTGGACGAGACGATCGACGAATCCGTATTCGGCTCGCTGACGGTGCGCATGGTCGACCGCGTGCCCGTCATCGTGCAGATGCTGCCCGCCGAGTTCGGGGACGAAGTGGACCGGTTCGTCGACAGGCTCTAGGCTGCCCTGAGGGGCAGCTTCATGCCCGCAATCGCTGTCTGTACTGCACGGCCTCCGCCAAGTGTGGCGACCCGATGCGCTCGGCGCCGGCCATGTCCGCGATCGTGCGCGCGAGCTTCAGCACGCGGTGGAACGCGCGCGCGGACAGCGATAGCTGCGTCATGGCGAGCTTGAGCAGCGGCTGCGCCTGTTCGTCCAGGAGCGCCTGGCAGTACTTCCGCACCTCGGTCGGCGTCATCTCGGCGTTGCAGATCATGGGGCTGTCGGCGAAGCGCCGCTGCTGAACCGCCCGCCCCCGGCTCACGCGCTCGCGGACGACGGCCGACGTCTCTCCGGTCGCGGTGCCCGCCAGCTTTTCGTAGTCGACTCGCGGCACCTCGACGAAGATGTCGATGCGGTCGAGCAGGGGACCGGAGATGCGCTTCTGATAGCGGCTGACGGTCGCCTCGGAGCAGGTGCACTCCTTGGTGGGGTCGCCGTAGAAGCCGCAGGGGCAGGGGTTCATGGCGGCGACGAGCATGAAGTTGGCGGGGAAGGTGACGGTCGACTGGGCGCGCGCGATGGTCACGACGCGGTCCTCGACCGGTTGGCGGAGCACCTCCAGCACCTGCTGGCTGAACTCGGGCAGCTCGTCCAAGAAGAGCACGCCGCGATGGCTGAGGCTGATCTCGCCGGGACGCGGCCGCCTGCCGCCACCGACCAAACCCGCGTGACTGATCGTGTGGTGCGGCGCTCGGAACGGCCGCTGCGTGATGAGCGGTGTGTCGGACGGCAGCAGGCCGCTGACGCTGTAGATTTTCGTGACGCCCAGTGCTTCTTCGGACGTCATATCCGGGAGGATGCCCGGCAGCGCCCGCGCCAGCAGCGTCTTGCCCGCGCCGGGCGGACCGACCATCAGGACGTTGTGGCCGCCGGCCGCCGCCACTTCCAGCGCGCGCTTGACGTGCTCCTGCCCGCGGACCTCGCCGAAATCGGTGCCTTCCCAGAGACGGGCGCCCTCGGGCGCACTGCCATTGCGATGGAACTGGGGGATGTCGTTGGTGCCGCTGAGGTGCTCCATCATGCGCTTGAGCGTGGGGACCGGCAGGATCTGGACGCCGTCGATGAGGGCGGCCTCGTCCGCGTCCGCTTCAGGAACGCAGACGGTCTCGATGCCGTGCTCCTTCGCGAGCCCGACCATGGGCAGGACGCCCTGGGCGTGTCTGACCCGGCCATCGAGCGCCAGCTCTCCGAGGAATACGGTCTTCCCCACGTCGCCGAAGCCTTGCTGCGACGCGATCAGGATGCCGACGGCGATCGGCAGGTCGTAGGCGGGGCCTTCTTTGCGCAGGTCTGCGGGCGCCAGGTTGACGGTGATGCGGCTCCTGGGGAACGGGAAGCCGGAGTTTTGGATGGCGGAGCGCACGCGGTCCTTGGCCTCCTGCACGGCGGCGTCCGGCAGCCCGACGATCGAGAACGCCGGCATGCCGCGCGCGATGTCGATCTCGACATCGACCAGCTCTCCGTCGAGCCCGACAATCGCGCAAGAGTGCACCTTCGCCAGTGCCATTCGTGCCTCGCTAGCTAGGGAGTTGACAGCTAGAGGGAAGTTTGTTTTGCAGA
>JADFRJ010000270.1 GCA_022561355.1 Chloroflexota bacterium
CGCGCGATCACGGAGCCGGACGGGACCGGCAGGTCGGCGTCGGACGGCGCCACACCCGGAGTAGCCGTGTCGTAGGTGTCCGTCAGGGGCGCCGTGAGTCCCGACTCCGGCAACGAGAATCCGTCGTCGTCAGGCGCATCGCCATCGCCGGGCGCGTCACTGTCATCGGCATCGCCAGGCGCATCGTCCCCAGCATCCGCGTCGTCACCCGGCGACTCGGCTGTCGAGGGGACGGGGTCGTGGCCATTGTCATCGTCGCTACCGCAGGCGGCGAAGACCACGCCCGCCATCAGAAGGGCTACCAACAGAAGTGCATGTCGCATGATTCCCTCCCTGAAATCACTCCAGCCTGGCTCTCCCGATCATACCAGCAGCGGTGCTCTAGTGAGCAGCGGTGCTCTAGTGAGCAGCGGTGGCAGCGCCGCTCTAACGGCTGTGAGAGAGAAGCCCCATCGCCTATAATGCCCGTCGGAACCACTGCACGGCATCTGTCAAGGAGGGCGCATGACCGCGAACTGGGAGATCGAGACGCTGGAGAACGGCCTGCGCGTCGTCACCACGCCTGTGCCCACGGCCCAGTCCGTGAGCGTCAACGTGTTCGTCGGGGTCGGCTCGCGCGCGGAGGAGCCGCGCACGAACGGCCTCTCGCACTACATAGAGCACATGATGTTCAAGGGCACCGAGCGCCGCAAGACCTCGATCGATATCGCGGAAGCGATCGAAGGCGCGGGGGGCGTGCTCAACGCCTATACGAGCCAGGAAGTGACCTGCTACTGGAACCAGGTGCCGTTCGACAAGCTCTCGCTCGCGATGGACGTGCTCGCCGACATGATGCAGCACTCCGTGATCGCCCAGGAGGAGGTCGACCGCGAACGGACGGTGGTCCAGCAGGAGATCCGGCGCGCCTACGACCAGCCCGGCGCGTGGGCCAGCCGCCTGCTCTCAGAGGCCTCGTTCGGCGACCAGCAGCTCGGCTGGCCCGTCGCAGGCACCGTCGAAACGGTTGAGGAGATGAACCGCGACGACTTCATGGACCACATCGCCACCTGGTACGTGCCGAAGAACACGGTACTGAGCGTGGCGGGGAACACGACCCACAAGGCCGTCGTTGAGGAGGCCCGGAAGCTGTTCGGCGAACAGACGGGAGGCGAACCGCCGCCTATCGAGCCGGCGAAGGAGGGACGTCCAGAGCACTACATCATCGTGGAGGCGCGCGACATCACCCAGAGCAACCTGGGGATGAGCATGCGCGCCGTCTCCCGCACCGATCCCGACCGCTATCCCGTCACGATCCTGAATGCGGTGCTCGGCCGGGGCATGAGTTCGCGGTTGTTCAAGGAGGTCCGCGAACGCCGGGGCCTCGCCTACTCTATTGGTTCAGGCGTGACGCGCTACAACGACACCGGCGTGATGTCCATCAGCGCGGGCGTCACAGCGGAGCACGTATCGGAAACCACGCAGGTGATCAAGGCGGAGCTGAGGAAGCTCATCGATGAGTTGGTCGGCGAGGCCGAGCTGACCAAGGCGCGCGACTACACAACCGGCAGCTTCCGGCTAAGCCTGGAGACGCCGATGGCGCTCGCCCAACGCACGGGCGAGCTGCTTCTGCTGCTTGGCGAGATCGAGCCGATCGACGACGTCGTCGACAAGCTCACCGCAGTCACTTCGGAAGATGTGCAGCGCGTGGCACAGCGGCTCTTCCGCGACGACAACCTCTCGATGTCGCTCGTCGGCCCGGGCGCGGACGAGGACGAGTTGGCGAAAGCGCTGGCCGCGTAGGCCATGATCTACGTCCTGCGCACATGGAAGATCAAGCCCGGCACGTGGCGTGAGTTCCAACAGCTCTCCAACGACGCCGTCTGGCCGGCGATGGAGGCCGCGGGCGCCAAGATCATCGGGCTTTGGACCACGATCATCGGCGACGGCAACGAGGTAGTGCTGGTCACGCGTTACGACGACCTGGCGATGTGGCAACGCACACGCTTCTCGGAAGCCGCGCCGGACGGCGTCGCCGCGGACCTCTGGGAGCGTGGACGCGAGGCCGTGATGCAGCGTCAGGCGCTCACCGAATCGACCCACGCGCGCGTGCTCACCGCGAGCGAGTTTCGCGCGCCCTAACGAGGAAGCAACGTGCTGTACCGGTCCCATCTGTTCGTCCCGGGAGGCCGCCAGGAGTTGCTGGACAAGGCCGGAGGTCTCAGCGCCGATGTCCTCTGCCTGGACCTGGAAGAGTCCGTACTCCCGGAGGAGAAGGAGCGCGCGCGCGGCCTTGTCGGCGCGGCCGTACCCAAACTCGCCGAGGCCGGCAAGACGGTGCACGTCCGCGTCAACAGCATCCAGAGCGGCGAGACACGAGATGACCTGGCGGCGGCGGTGCAGAAGGGGCTGAGCGGCGTAGTGCTGGCCAAGACGGAGTCCGCGGCCTCTGTGCGGCAGGTCGACGTGCTGCTGCGCGAGCAGGAGCTGATCCATGACGTCAAGCCGGGCACGGTCGATCTGATCGTCGCGATCGAATCGGCGGTTGCGCTGCTGCGCTGCGAGGAGATCAGCCGGGCATCGACGCGGATCTCGGGCCTGATGCTGGGCGGCGAAGACTTCGCGTTCGATATGGGCATCCGTCGAACGAAGGAGTCCCACGAGCTAACCCATGCGCGCAGCGCGATTGCCGTCTGCGCGCGGGCGGCGGGCCTGCAGGCGTTCGATACGCCTTGGCCCCACATCAGCGACATCGAAGGGCTGATCGCGGAGGCGGAACAGGCGCGAGCACTAGGTTTCAGCGGCAAATACGTCATCCATCCGAAGCACATCCAACCAGTACACGACGTCTTCAGCCCCAG
>JADFRJ010000062.1 GCA_022561355.1 Chloroflexota bacterium
TTTCTTGCTTGTCTGATCCTTTCCTGGCTCTCCTATCTCGCGATAAATTGTACCCAATACCCCATTGATAAAACTTCCTGAGCTTTCTCCTCCAAAATTTTTAGCAAGTTCAATGGCTTCATTTATTGCAACTTTGGGTGGAACTTCATCTCTATTACCATAGAGTAATTCAAAAAGTCCCAGACGCAAAACATTGCGGTCTACCATGGTGATTTGTTCTAGTGGCCATTCGGGAGCCGCTTTTGTAATAATTTGATCAATAGAACTGCGGCGCTTTAAAACTCCATGTGTGAGGGTGCGGATAAAATCTTTGTTCACATCCTCCAGTCCAGGCCCAAATTCTTTAATATTCTTTTCTACAAGTTTTTCTATATCTTTCTTCATCCCAGAAAAATCCCATTCATAGAGAGTTTGCATAGCAATGGATCGTGCGAGGTGCCGAGACGCCATATATAGTTTTAAGAGTTAGGGCGTGAGAGTTCTTCTGGAGAAAGTTTATCCTTTGCTTTTGTTTCGCCTTGCTGAGATGCTATTTCCTTTTCCTTTAACTTACGGTCTTTTTTGGTAAGTTTTGCGAGAACATTGATAGCTTCTCTCCCCCGATAAAATCCGCAATTTTCGCATATAGTATGCGCTAAAACCGCTTTATTGCATTTTGAGCAAATTACAGGAGAAACCTTTTTAAGATGAATGTGCATTCGCCGTTGTCCTTGACGGGACTTGGAACGATGTTGTTTTGGAACTGCCATATAGGAAGAGTTTAGCAAGGAATAGGTATATTTGCAAGTCTTATTAGCTTGACGCAGTAAAGGAATTAATTGGCGAAAAGCTTTTTCGGTGCACCAAACACACTCCATATCTTTTGAGCATTTCTATATGGAGCTTTGTACCATATCCCTTATGCAGATTAAAACCGTAGCGGGGATATTTTTTATGATAATGTATCATTAAGCGGTCTCTTGTAACTTTAGCTATAATGGAAGCCATGGTACAAAGTTGTATTGTCTCGTCTCCTCGCACTATGGCTTTTTGAGGAATTGCGGTTTTAATTTTCATGGTCCCATCAATATATAAAAATCCGGGTAATACCTTTTTGGAAAGATTATGTACGGCTCGCTCCATAGCAAGCTTGGTTGCTTGATAAATATTTATCCTGTCAATGGTTCTTTCTGCAACCCTGCCAATCCCCCACTGAATATTGGGGTGCTTTAAAAAAAGCCGATAGTATTTTTCACGCTGTTTTTGGGAAAGTTTTTTTGAATCTTTAAATTTACCTGTTTTGCCTAAACCCGGTTTAAGAATTCTTAAACCGGGTTTAGGCAGAATAACAATAGCGCAAGCTACAACAGGGCCTGCTAAAGGCCCTCTTCCTACTTCGTCTATTCCGGCAGCCAGTCTCTTTTTCATGTATGTAGTATACCAGAATATATCAAGAGAAATAAAAGAGGCCGCCCAAAAAGATTTGAGCGGCCTTTGTTTTTTTATGCATGTACTTGAGACAGCAGACGCATTTATGAAGCTACGGGTTTTTTGCGCAGCACGCTACTAATTTGGTGGAGAAAGGCGAAAATCAAATAATAGGATTTCCATACACTTTCTTCACAATACGTGATGCCATGAGCCTTACAGAAGTTTCTGCATATCTCATTTGCCCTTTTGAGGTTGCACCGAGGTATAAGAGAGTCGATGTGATGCGGGATTTGGAGATTAAGCCCTCCCATGATGAAATCAATTAGCCATCCACCTGTGACGTTTCTTGTAGGCAGAACTTGGCGTAAAAGAGAGTCCCATTGCTCTGTGCCGTCTGTCATTGGCATACCCTTGTGGTTTGGTGCGAACACAGATCCCATGTAGAGACCCTGCAACGACTGGTGGACGACGATGAAGAGCACCGCATGCCACCACGTCAACGCGGAGAACAACAATCCGAAGTAGACGGCGAAGTGGACGACCATTAGAGACGCTTCCCACCTCTTGCCACGCACTTCCCGCGCGACCAAGAACTGAATGCTCGCCAGTCGCGTTCCCACGTTTTCCAGGAGGAGGATCGGGAAGAAGTAGAAGCCCTGATAGCCGATGATACGGCGTAGGAATCCTTCCTTGTTGCGCGCCTGTTCCTCGGAGAAGGCGAAGATCGGCAATAGCGTGTGTGGGTCGCGCTCTAGGTCATTGGGGTCAACGTGGTGCTCGTTGTGCGTATCGACCCACCATGTGCGGCTGATGCCGAGCAGAAAATTGATCCCCAGCCCGAAGGTGTCGTTACGCTGCGCGGTGCGGAAGATCTGCCGGTGGCCCGCATCGTGCCCAAGATAGCCCAGTTGTGTGAGCGCGAACGCCAGGAACACGGCGTTGAGTAGCTGCAACCAGAGGATGTCGATGACGAACAGGATCGCAATACTCGTGCCGAGGAGGGCGAGGCGGATGGCCGCATTCAAGAAGTAGTAACCCGGCTGCTTCTCAAGCAGTCCCGCGGCTACGATGCGACGTTTTAGCTCTGCATAGTCCTGTTGTTTCAAGACGGCGGGGTTTGTCGCTGGGTCGACGAACGGCTCTACCTGGCTGGAGTCGCCGCGCGAGCCGTACGGGCCCGCGCCCTTTGGCGCGCTCGTTTTCAGGTTGGTGGCTGCGTCTTTAGTGACCATCTAACGCCTAGTATTGCATGATGTCCAAACAGCTATGCACTAATGGCATGCTACCAAGCTGCTCCATACGAGCAACTGGACGTTGACATGGTGCGCGGAGCCAGGCCGGCCGCACAAGGGTCACGGTTACAGTAAGGGAGCAGGGCTCCAGAATTGGCAGCTCTATACGTTCGATGTCGGATGCTAGGGGCGCTAAGGGCAACCCACACTGGCGCCTTCCCGCCCGAATTCGCGACCCTTTGCTTGGAACGCTCCGCAGGGAGCTGGCCGACCGCCGACGGATCAAGACGCCGATGAGTTCGCAGTGTCGAACGTCAGCGGAAGTTGCTTCAGCCCACGTAAGAAAATCGAATCGAGCCGGTCCACGTTGGCGCTCTTCCTAGCAAGCCGTGGGCACCTGTTTAGTAGCTCCTCGAGTGCGACCTTGGCCTCCAGTCGGGCGAGGGGCGCGCCAAGGCAGAAGTGGATGCCGTAGCCGAACGCCAGGTGGCCTTGCGTGTTCCGCGTTACGTCAAAGCGATCGGGATCGGGGAACTTACGCTCGTCTCGGTTGGCCGACGCGTAAAGCGGCAGGACGGCTGTTCCTTGCTTGATGGTCGTTCCGGCCAACTCCACATCGTGAGCGGCGACGCGGAAGAGGAACTGCACCGGCGAATCGTATCGAAGCGCCTCCTCGACTGTATTGGGGATGAGAGAGCGGTCGTCCATCACCCGTTGGAGTTGTTCAGGGTGCTCTAGCAGCGCGAGAACCATGTTCCCGATCAGGTTTGTCGTCGTCTCGTTACCCGCAATGAGGAGCAGCTGAGTGAAGGCAAGCACTTCGTCGGCGGTCAGCGCGTGCTCTTCGTCCTCCGCACGCACCAGCGCGCTGATGAGGTCCTCTCGGGGCTCCCGCCTGCGCTCTTCGATGGCCCGCCGAAAGTAGTCTGAAAACTCCTGCCGATCCTTCGAGACGCGAGAGCGCTCGTCGTCGCTCGCCGTCCGCGACCCCGGCGAGCCGCTGACGGTGCTGTGCGACCAGCGCTTGAAATCGTCTCTCAGCGCAGGATCGACGCCAAGGATTTCGGCGATGATCGTGACCGGCAACGGGTTGGCGAGTTCCGATACGAGCTCAATCTCGCCGGGTGAGCCGGCGCGATCGAGTAGCTCTGCTGCCACCTCCCGGATCCGTGGTTCCAGCGCTGCCACCATTGCCGGGGTGAAGGCTCGATTGACGAGGCTCCGCAACCTCGTGTGGCCGGGCGGGTCGCTACCGATCAACATCTCGCCTGAGCCAGCCAGGCTTCCCATCGCTGCGGAGGAGAAGTGCTCATGATTCCGCAGGACGAAAGCGACGTCCTCGTAACGGCTCACCGCGACGGCGCCTTGCTCGCCGAGCGGATAGACCGGATGGTTCCGCCGCAGCTCGGCGTAGTAGGGGTACGGGTCTTCACGGACTTCTGGGAGGAGCGGATTATACTGCACAGACGTTACCTTCAGGCATCAGCACCATGGCGAAACGAAGCTGCCAGATAGCCTATCTGATTGGCCGTCTCTTGACATACCAGGCAACGCCTCCGAAGGCAAGCCTGCCGTCCACGAAAGTTGTTGTGACACTGGCCAAGTCGCGTGGATCGCCCTCCGACGAGGCTGGTGTGTCGAGCGCTAGCCTAGGTGGTTGACCTGCAGCCGGAGCTAGGGCCCGGCGCGCCATCCGGCAGATGCTCAGTCTGCCATGGTGAACCGCCCGTCGGTCATCATCAGCGTGCGGTTCGCCCGCTCGGTGACGCGCGGATCAAAGAACTTTCCGTAGCTAGGAGGCTGCGGTCACGCGCGTAGGCGAGGCCTGGCTCGGCGTGGGCTCTGCCGTGATGGCGCTCGCGTACTGCCTGCGTGCTGAGTCTGACGCGGCCGTTGTGCCGAACGCCGGCCGGACCTCCGGCGCGTTCGCTTGGCGCCGTTCTTAGCGCCGTTCGATGGAGCTGGCGTGGCGATTGGCTCACCGTCCAGCGTCATGCGAGGCAGCTTGCGGCCCAGACCGCGCTCGATCTTGTTCCACTTCGTCAAGTCGGCCGGGCCGAGCAGCGTGATGGCGCGGCCCGCGCGGCCCATGCGGCCTGTGCGGCCCACGCGATGGGTGAACAGATCGTGTGTCTCCGGCAGGTCATAGTTGATGACACGTTCGATGTGGAGCACGTCTAGGCCGCGCGCGGCGACGTTCGTCGCCAGCAGCACCGGGATCTTTCCGCTGCGAAAGTCTCGCAGCACACGGTCGCGTTGTGGCTGGCTCAGGTTGCCGTGGAGCACGCCCAGGCGATAGCCTGACCGCTCCAGCCGCTGGCCCATCCGGCGCACCCCATGCTTCGTGCGCCCGAAGATCAGCGTCCCGCCCGTCGTCGACTCGTCGAGAAGGCGGCGGAGCACATCGTACTTGTCTTCGCTCCGGACCTCATAGACCACGTGGTCGATGTCCGGTACCAAGGCCTCGTCCACGCCCAGCTCAATCACGACAGGATCATGAAGATACTTGGCAGAGACATCATGCACCCATTCTGGGGTCGTTGCTGAGAAGAGCGCCGTCTGGCGTTCGTCCGGCGTTGCCCCAAGAATGCGCTCGACGTCTCGCGCGAAGCCGCGGTCGAGCATCTCATCCGCCTCGTCGAGCACCAGATAGCGCACGCGGTCCAAGCGCAACGCGCCTCGCTGGAGCAGGTCGACGAGCCGCCCCGGCGTGCCTACAACAATCTGCACGCCCTTCCTGAGGGCCGTTATCTGCGGGCCGATCGCTCGCCCTCCGTAGACGATGGCTAAGCGTCCGCCTGTCCCGGTAAGGAGCTGTGAAAGCACGGCGCCCACTTGTTGCGCAAGTTCTCGCGTGGGCACTACGACGAGCGCGCTCGGTGTCCGCTGCCCGGGTTTCGTGCACTGCACGAGTGGCAGGCCGAAGGCGAGCGTCTTGCCTGAGCCCGTAGCCGCCTGGCCAATGACGTCGCGGCGCTCAAGCAGCGGAGGGATCGACGCCGACTGGATGGGCGTCGGCGTGTCTATTTGCATTGCATCGAGCGCCTTCAGAAGCGAGGCGCTCAGTTTAAAGTCGCGAAATGTTGTCAACAGAATACCTTTCGTGTGAGATGCTGATGAGACTGCGGGTAGCGAAGTGTCCCGTGAGCTATTTCTTGGAATGGGCTACCCAATTACGTCCACCTCCCTCTGTGTGGAGGCGTTGATAGATCATGGTGCGAACACCATCAGAGTTGGTGAGAAGCTCTCCGTCATGGCCATACAGGCGGTACCGGATGTTCTCATCGGCGTTCTTTGGAACAGATAGCAACTCTTCGCCACCGCTGGAGCGAACACTGATCCCGTCTGGGTAGTGCTCCAAGTCTTCGCGCTCGGCGACAAGGGAGCCTCCGGAATCGTACAAACGGTACGCTACCAAGTGGATGCCATCAGCATCGGATGCAATTTGCAAGAGGCTCTCCGCTGATCCGGCGTCAAGGAACGTGATCGATGTACCCGGCTGTCGATCACCGAACTTCACCACGGCCCCCGCGTTGTCCGGAAACGAAGAGGCCTCAGCTGCCGATTCGATCTAGGGCCAGATCCCGTTGTGTCGCTAGGCACCATTCGACCGGCCACTGATAGCAGACGAAGCAGAGAGGCGCTTGGCCATCCGGCGGAGCACCCGCCGATACTTGTTCAACCGAGTCAGAGCATCCCGCGTCTCGGGCAGGCCCGCCGCAAGACCGTCGACATTCCAAAACGAGCATGCTACTTCAATAACGTCGTTGTGGTACTGCTCAGGTCCGAAGACACCCTCCGAAGCGAGCCTCATGCTGCGCTCGTCGAAGTCGCTCATGACGCGGCCAGGCATCTGGAAGGAGATGAGCACGTCCACGAGCGGGGTGACGTACGCAGGGTCGGCGTCGAGGTGCGCCTTCACAACGTCTCGATAGAACGCGTAGTGGCGCGTTTCGTCCTTCGCGATGCGGCGGAGCGCGCGGGACAGTGTGGCGTCCTGAGCCTCTACGGTGTTGGCTGTGCAGACGTAGAACGCCTGAGTCGCCAGCTCCTGAATCGTGGTGTAGACCATCGCTTCGAAGGCGCCTTCAAGCTGATGTGAAAAGCCGCCGGCTATGACAGCTTTCCGCCGGCGGCCGCGCTCTGCTGGGTCGCCGTTGTCCGTGAGGAGCAAGTACGTCTCGAGCAGCGTGGAATGCTGATCTTCCTCCGACGTCCAGACGCGGACGAACTCCTGGAGCGGCGCGAGTGAATCCTGGAGGCCTTCGTGGAGGACGGCCGTGTACCAAGGGAGGTTTACTTCGGTGAGGAGCGCGGTTTCCACGGCGAGGTACGCCACGTCCGAGAGAGGAGGCGTGTCGCTGGGCGCATGCAGCGCTTCCAGCGGCAGGAAGTCGCGGTACGACCAGTCGATGCGGGCCGACGCTTCGTTGTGCCGCGCGAGCAGCCGCGCGACCTCGGGTTCAAGCGAGGTCAGCAGAGGTACGTTGGACATGTTGCGCTAGTCGCCTGCTCTCAGCTACCGAGACGGACGTGCGAGGCCCGGCTGCGGTTCGGCTGCTTGGGGTCGGGCTCGACGTCGAACTCGACCTCTTGGCCTTCGTTCAACTCATCGAAGGTGGGCTGATCGACCGAACTGCTGTGGAAGAAGACCTCTTCCGAGCTGTCGGAGGGCTTGATGAAACCGAATCCTCGGTCACGAACGATCTTGCTGATGCTTCCTGTCGCCATGTGTGTTCCTCCTTAGAACCTACGTGGACGCTCGGTCAAGCGCCTGAGTTCAATTTCCTAGCTGTTTCTGAATCGAGACCTTCCGACTCGTGTCCAAGTCGCCGAGTGCAGAAGGAAGGTTGGAATCTTCGCCTGCGGGTCGAAGACAGGGAGCCTGTTGCAAGCACTGTAGCATGCGTGGGCTGGAGTGGCTAGCTTGTCGCCTGCAGCCTGGGGAGGCGCCGACTTGCGTTGCCAAGGTCAGCTCACTATACTAAGCGCCCGGCTCAATGGGTTCCAAAGGAGAGCTGGCAGGGCATTTGCGGGACAGTTGCTCATGCTGGTGCGTGCAGCCTCTCGACATCAGTGCGTAGTTGATCTGCGATCGGATCGGCCAGTTGCACAGCGCGGAAAACTTCGTAGGTTGGTGGAGCCGCTGGGTTTCTATCGGTTGGGCGTCATAGTCAGGAGGACGCAACATGGTGAACAAGATCGGTGACCGAATACTCGATGTAAAGAAAGATCCGTTAGATCTCAGGGACGTGATGTATGAGCCCTATCTGGACGAGATCCCTTTCGCGATCGCCCACCCAGCTCTCAGATCGCTGACAATACTTGACCAAGGTAAGGAAGGAGCCTGCACCGGCTTTGGCCTCGCGGCCGTAGCGAATTATCTGCTCGCTAGACATTCGGAGACGAAGGCCAGTGCGTCTCCTGTCAGCCCCCGTATGCTGTACGAGATGGCTAAGCGTTACGACGAGTGGGAGGGAGAGCATTACGATGGTTCGAGCATTCGAGGCGCCATGAAGGGCTGGCACAAACATGGAGTTTGTCCCGAGAGCGCTTGGAAATACGACAGTCTTGGCGAACTCACCCCATCACGGCAAGAGGCCGCTCTCAAGAACCGCTTGGGAACGTACTATCGCGTACGTCATCAACATCTTCACCACATGCACAGCGCCCTCAGTGAGGTCGGCATCCTCTACGCCAGCGCCGCCGTTCACGAAGGCTGGAATCAGGTGACCGCCGACGGCGAGATTCCACTGAGGGGCGACCAGCTGGGCGGCCACGCATTCGCAATCGTTGGCTACGACCAGCGTGGCTTCTGGATCCAGAATTCGTGGGGCCCGCGCTGGGGGGCGGGTGGGCTTGCTCACCTCAGCTACGAAGATTGGTTGGAGAACAGCCGCGACTGTTGGGTCGCAAGGCTTGGAGTCCCGGCGGCCGGGCGGCCCACGGGTCCGGGCAGCGTAGCGGGGCGTTCTTCCGCCTGGAACTTGGATCCGCAGGAACCAGCGTTGGTGAAGGATATTTCTCTGCACTTTGTCAATCTTGGAAATGAGGGCGAATTCTCCCATACAGGCCATTACAGAAGCTCCACAGATTCCATCGACAGGCTCATCACAAAAGGTATCAAGTCCAAGTTCAAGGAGTGGAAGAAGCCTCGGCTGATGCTCTACGCCCACGGGGGTCTAAACGACGAAGTATCTGCCGGGGTCTACGCTGGGCGGCAACTCGATACATTCATCGACAATGAGATCTACCCGGTGTTCTTCATGTGGGAGACCGGCTGGAAAGAGACAGTCCGCGGTGTTCTTGAAGACGCGTTTCGTCAGCAGCCGTTCATGGGCTGGCGAGAGGAACTACGGGAACGCTTCGACGACATGCTCGACGAGGGGATGGAACTCGCCGTGAGGCGAATCGGTCTAGGGAAGTTCTGGAGTCAGATGAAAGGAAACGCCAAGGGCGCCAGCCTTCCGGATACGGATCCTGTCCGTGGCGCTACGTACCTGGCGCAACAGCTTGGAGCAATGGCCGAGGAAGAAGACATCGAGATTCACTTAGTAAGCCACTCTGCCGGCTCAATCTTCCATGCGCATCTCCTAGACCAACTCATCGGACGTGGCCTCAAGGTGAAAACAATGACGCTGCTCGCACCGGCCTGCACGGTCGATCTCTTCGATGAAAAGATTTGGAGCCAATATAGTAAGGGTAACCTGGAGCGGCTGACAGTCTTCAACCTCAAGGACAAGTTCGAACGGGATGACCATGCGGGACCATATAAGAAGAGCGTCCTGTACCTGGTATCGGAGGCGCTAGAGAGTCCGCCCGGAAGACCCATCCTGGGCATGGACAAGTTCGTCGTTCGCACTCTCAAAAGAAAGCTTGGCAAACCGAGCCCCGGCGAGTCGACTGTAGTCTACTCGGTCGGCGGACGAAAACTGACGCTAACGTCCAATAGCACAAAGCACACGTCGTTCGACTCTGATCCAGCGACGCTCAACTCAACGCTGAAACTGATCCTAGGCGAGAACCCAAAGAAGCCGTTCTAGACGCCGGAAGGCTGATTGGTGTCAGCCCAGACGCGCACGTGGAACGGCGCTGTCGGCGGAGACTGGTCTACTTCCGGGCGCTCTTACCCGCTGAATTTGCGGTACATCGTTACGACCGCTGCCCCGCCTAGGCCAAGATTGTGCTGGAGGGCGACCTTGGCGTCCTTCACCTGACGCTTCTCGGCCATCCCCCGCAGCTGCCAGTTCAGCTCGCTGCACTGGGCCAGGCCGGTCGCGCCGAGCGGGTGTCCTTTAGAAATCAGCCCGCCGGACGGGTTGACCACCCAATCGCCGCCGTACGTCACCGCGCCGGAGTCGATCAGCTCGCCGCCCTTGCCCTCCGGGCAGAGGCCCAGGCCTTCGTACGTGATCAGTTCGTTGCATGAGAAGCAGTCGTGAAGCTCAATCACGTCCACGTCTTCCGGGCCAAGGCCGGACTGCTCGTAGACGGCGGTGGCGGCCTTCTTGGTAAGGTCGGCGCCAACCATCTTGATGCAACTCTTGTCTTCGAAGCTGCTCGGCATGTCGGTGGCCATGGACATGCCGATGATCTCCACGGCCTGGTCCTCCAGCCCATGCTCGCGCACGAAACGCTCGCTGGCCACGATCGCCGCGCCGGCGCCGTCGGAAGTGGGGCAGCACTGGAGCTTCGTGAGCGGTTCGTAGACCATCTTTGCGGAGAGAATGTCCTCCAGTGAGTATTCCGTTTGGAACTGCGAATAAGGGTTGTTCACGGAGTGCAGATGGTTCTTGTGGCCGATCTTGGCGAACTGGAGGGCGGTCGTGCCGTACTTCTCCATATGTTCGCGGCCGGCGTTACCGAACATCTGCGGCGCCGGCGGCGCCTTCGCGAATTCGTGGAGTTCCAGCATGACCTTGACGTGAGGTTCCATCGGGTTGGCGCGGTCCGTGTACTTGACGCCAAGCGAGCCCTTCTCCATCTTCTCGAAGCCCAACGCGAGCACGCAGTCCGCAATCCCGCCTTCGACGAACTGCTTCGCCATGTGCAGCGCTGTGGAGCCGGTGGCGCAATTGTTGTTCACGTTGTAGATGGGGATGCCGGTGAGCCCCAACTCATACACGGCCCGTTGCCCGCTCGTGGACTCGCCGTAGCAGTAGCCCACGCAGGCCTGCTCGATTTCGTCATACGCAATCCCGGCATCGGCACGCGCCTTCTCCCC
>JADFRJ010000063.1 GCA_022561355.1 Chloroflexota bacterium
CCAGCAGCAGGACATTGGTTGCGGCCTCACCCATCTCCTGCATGAGGGCCTCTCTTGCTCCCACAACCGCCGAATAGGTGGCCGTCATCGGTTCCGGCCAGCCGGGGACTTCTTCGTACGTTGTCACGGCGAACCCGGCCTTCTCCAGCGCCGGGCGGAAGTTTTCGACGATGTTGTCGCCAAGGATCGGCAAGCCGGCAGCTCGTTCTGGGTCGAGTTCATAGGCGGTGAAGACGAACCGGCCGCCCGGGCGCAGGATGCGCGCCACTTCTGCCATGGCGGCCTCCTTGTCTGGGGCATATTGCAGTGCATCTTCGCTCATCGCGCCGTCGGCTGATCCCGCCTCGATGCCTGTGTCCGCGTAGGAGCCGACGACGAAGCGGGCCTGCTCGCCCAGGCCGAGCTCTTTTGCGCGCGCGGCGGCCTGCTCGGTCGCCACCCGCGACGCGTCAACGCCAATCAGATGCGCTCCAGTCTCGCGGGCCATCCAGAGGGCCGGTCCGGCCATGCCGCATCCGAGATCGACGAGCGTATCGCCGGGATTGAGGCGGAGTTCGCTGGCCATGCGCTCCAATTCGGGCACGGTGGTGAAGCTGATGTGGCCGAACTCTTCGGGGAAATCGACGCCTTCAGCTGACTCATGCCAAATGCGGCGCAGCGTTGGGCTGTTCGGGACTGCCGCGTAGACGGCGTCGTATCCGCCGGCGATTAGGTCTTGCTCCATTGTTGTGCCTCCTTTGGGTCGTTGCTCAGAGCGTCATGCGGATGGCGTGGCGGCCGGAGCGGCGGCCTGCACCATGGGCGAGATCGCGTCGGGGTCGGTCATCACGTTGACGCAGGCCGGTTTGCCGCTGGCGAACGCCCGCTCGATGGCGGGGATGATCTCGCTGGCGTCTTCCACTAGCTCCCCGTGCACGCCGAACGCCTCCGCGGCCTGATCGTACCGTGTCGGACGCAGCTCGGTCCCGATGACGCCATCCTGGCCGTAGCGGACGACCTGTTCGTGCTTGCACATGCCCCAGGCCTGGTCGTTGTTGACAACGACGACGATTGGCAGGTTGTGTCGCACGGCGGTGTCGAACTCGCTGAAGTTGAGGCCGACCGAGCCGTCGCCGGTGAGGACCAGGACCCGCTCATTGGGGAACGCCAGCTTTGCCGCCAGGCCGAAGGGAAGACCGATGCCAAGGCAACCCAGGTAGCCGTGGCCTAGATAGCGCCCCGGACGCTTGGCGTTGAGGGTCATTTCGCCCCAGACGAACGTTTCGCCACCATCGACGACGAAGACGCCTTCCTCGGCCATGAGCGCCCCGGCCTCGCGGGCGAGGCGAATAGGATGGATCGGCCGGCTATCTGACGCTAGCGGCTCCGCGTACGCCCGCTCGATGACACCCTTCGCCTGGCCAAGCTTCTCGATCCAGTCCGTACGCGCCGGGATGCCGCGCTGCTTGGCCGCGGCGATCAGCGCTCGCAGGGCTTCTTTGCAGTCCGCGACGATGCCGACGTCGGCCTGCCGGGAGCGCCCGATCTCCTCGCCCTCGATGTCGATCTGGATCAGCTTCGCGCCGTCGGGAATGATGGACGTCCCGCCGGTGAACATGCCGAGCCGGGCCCCGAGCAGGAGGACGGCGTCGGGCCCGCCGGCCGCGCCGAGGCCGCGCCCCGCGACCATGAAGCCGCCCAGCCCAAGCTCGCTGTCTTCGCGGACAGCGCCGCGCGTCATGCCGTTTGCGCAGACGGGGATCCGCGTGAGTTCGGCGAACTCACGCAACTCTTCCGTAGCGCCGGCGAACCAGACTCCGCGTCCCGCGAGTATCACGGGCCGTTTGGCCTGCTCCAAAATCGCCATCACGCTCTCGACGGCTTCCGGCGTCGGCGCGGGCTTCGTGTTGCCGCTGCGGACTTCCGGGAACGAGACGCTGTCTTCTTCTACCTCGCGGGCCAGTACGTCCGCCGGGATCTCGAGGAAGACCGGCCCCGGCCGGCCGGTGGTGGCCTGCCGGAACGCCGCCGCGACGTACTCGGGGATCCGCTTTGGGTCGCGCACAACCCGCGACCACTTCGTAATCGATTCCATCAACGGCAATCCGTGCAGCTCCTGGAGCGGGAGCTTCTCTTCCTCCGCGACCGCGTGGCGCCCGCCGATGACGAGCATGGGCACGGCGTCTACGTACGCGTTCGCGACGGCGGTCACGATGTCGGTGACGCCGGGGCCGGCCGTGACCATCGCCACGCCGATCTCGCCCGTCACTCTCGCCCAGCCATCGGCCATGTGGCCGGCTGCCTGCTCGTGGCGCGTGTCGATGATGCGAATGTTGTGTTTCAGGCAGGCCTGGAATATCGGGTCGATGTGGCCGCCGTGGAGCGCGAAGACTTGCTTGACGCCCTCCTGCTCCAGCACCCGGACGATCATTTCGCCGCCGTTAATCTTCATTGCCGCATCCCTCCCCGGCCTGATGCCAAGTGAGGCAGGCCGCTGCGCGCGATATTGAAGATAAGTTCGCGCAGGGCAGAGGCTAGCAGGGAGTGGGAGCGCTGGCATGTGTCGTTTGGCCCGCAACACGAGGCCAATCGGCACGGAGAGAGATGAAACGGTGCCGCAGGCGGGTGCCTACATTGACATGACCTCGTGACGTTTGGCAGGTGACGTGAAGATTGAGGAGTAATGGCCCTTATCGTCTCAGGAGGCCGTTGTTAGGATCGATGTCGCGCGGGCGGCATCTCGTCTGTGAGAGTCGGCGTGCACCGCGCGCAAGGAGTGTATCGCTTTGATCTGCTTGATGACCTGCCGTGGGGCCTCGGTCCAGAAGGATCACGGCCGGCGTTCGCCGGGCGCGGTTAGGTCCTAGGCGTTAGGCATGGCCGTTCCAAGTCCTCCGACGGTTGCCTCCGGTGGAAATGGTCTCCCCCGGGGCGCTCTCCCCCTGACGAATTGGCGCCAGACGTTCTCTTCACTCTCCGGGAACCGCGACTTCAAGTTCCTGTTCGCCGGCAACATCGGCTTCTTCTTTGGTATGAACATGATGATCATCCTCAGCGCCTGGCTGGTGATGAAGGAGTGGGACGACGCGGCAAAGCTAGGCGAGTTGATGGCGTGGGTCGCGCTGCCGATGCTGGTACTTGCTCCGGTCGCCGGCGTCGTGACGGACCGCGTCGACAAGCGCAAGCTGTTGTTGATCGCGCAGTCCATGCTGGTGATCACGAGTAGCATTGTTGCGGCGCTGATCATCACCGATGCGATCGAGTTCTGGCACCTGCGCGTCGTGTACATGGTGTCGTCGGCCGCGTTCGCGTTCAACATGCCGGCCCGCCAGGCGCTGGTGGCGCTGCTGGTGCCGCGTGACAAGCTGATGAACGCGGTCGCGATCAGCACCGCCGCCATGAACGCCAGCCGCATCGTAGCGCCTCCGCTGGCCGGCTTGCTCGTCACGCCGCTCGGGATCGGTGGCGCCTACGTCCTCTCGACCGTGTTCTATGCGTCCGCTGTCGCGGCGGCGTTGATGCTCCCCGCGATGCCCCCGAAGCGCGAGCGGAAGTTCACGTTCTTCGAGGACTTCGTCGGCGGCTTTGCCTACATTAGGCGCTCGCCGGTGCTGCTGAGCCTGATCCTCTTCGCTACGGTGCCGATGATCTTCGCGATGCCGTACATGACACTGCTGCCGGTCTTCGCGGACCGCGTGTGGCATGTCGGGTCGACGGGGTTTGGCGTCTTGCAGGCGGCCAGTGGCGTTGGCGGGCTGGCCGGCGCGTTCCTCGTGGCGAACCTCGGCGCCTATCCTAAGAAGACCAGGCTCATGCTGGGCGGGGCGCTGGGCTTCGGTGGGTTCCTGATCTTGTTCGCGCTCACGCCGTGGTTCTACCTGGCCTTAGTCTTTATCGCGCTGCTTGGCTTTGGCTCCATGGTGGTGACGACCGTGAACAACACGGCGATCCAGCTCGTGATCCCCCATGAAGTGCGAGGGCGAGTGATGAGCGTGATGATGATGACGTTCGGGCTGATGCCGCTCGGCTCGGTGCCGGCCGGCATCATGGCGGAACGCGTGGGCGCGCCGCCGGTGGTGGCGGTCAGCGCTGGCCTCTTCGTCGTGGCGGCTCTGCTGGTGTTCCTGCTGAATCCCGCGTTCCGGTCTCTGGACCGCGAGATCGCGGCAGGTCAGGAGCGGATGGAAGCTTTAGATGGCTAACGAGCCGGCACAACACCGGCAGGTTCGCGCCGGCTGGGCTCTTCCCGCGGCGCCGAAACAGTGGCTTGCCGGCTGATGCGCGGCGCGAGTTCCATCGCCTGAACCGAGACACCCCGGCGTTCGATAGAGAGCAGCAAGACGTGGCCAGTCTGATCAGGGGAGTCGAGCGCCAGCGGGACCCCTGGATAGCCATAACGCGGCTGGCCCTGGGGCGTGATCGACATCCTGTGATAATGGCCGACCAGAGCGAAATCGACCCTTGAGCGTTCCACGTCGTCTTGAGTGAAGGGACAGTGAAGAACATCTCGAGGTGGTCCGGCGGCCATGTCCCAGCCGTGAAACAGCGCGATGTTCGTACCACTTGGTCCAACGTGAAGCCTGCGCAGAATGTTCTCTTGGAGTTCGGGCCGATCATGCCCGATCCCCCATAGCTGGACATCGGGCGCAAGCGTCACTGGCCTCCAGCGCGTGTCACGAAAGATCTCGACGTTGGATGGCCATGCCATTCGTTCGTAGAGGCTACCCGCAACGTGCGGATCGTGGTTCCCGGGAGCGATCAGCACGGGTCTTGACCCCAGCCGCTTGAACTGCGCCGCGATGAAGTCGCCGGTCTCCGCAGTGGCGTGCTCGTGCTCATAGAGATCGCCTCCGACCGTGAGCGCATCGACGGAGAGGTCCAGCGCCAGGTCCACGATGCGCCGCAGCGCGTTCCTGCGAGAATCGCAGCCCGATGCGCGGCCTTCCTCGCAAGCTGGAAGGCCTGCCAGGTGCAGGTCGGCGAAGTGCAGGATCTTCAGCATCGCGTACCAGTTCAATCTAGGCCGCTCTCTATAGATTCGGTAAGTGCCGAACGGCCCACGGAAACGAGCAGAGTGGCACTGGGTAGTTCGAAGCCAAACCCGTAGCCTCGCAGGTAGGTTCATAGGAGGTTTCCATGAGAAACGTCGCGATAGCCGGCGCTGGTATGACACGCTTCGCCAAGTATCAGGATCGCGGGCTCAAAGAGCTGACGGACGAAGCCGTTAGCGCAGCCCTCGAGTCCTCTGGAATCGACAAGTCAGGATTGCAGGTCGCGGTCGTAGGTAACGCCGCCGCCGGTCTGATCACGGGGCAAGAATGTATCCGCGCCCAGGTCGTCCTACGTGAGATGGGGATCGATAAGATCCCGATGGTCAACACGGAAAACGCTTGCGCCAGTTCATCGACGGCGTTCCAGATCGCGTGGCTATACGTCGCGTCCGGTCTGTACGACGTAGCGCTGGCCGTCGGCGTCGAGAAGATGTTCGTCCAGGACAAGGCCAAATCGATGGCCGCCTTTAGCGGCGCAGTCGATGTCGAGCAGCTCCGCGAACTCATGAGCAATCTGAAGCCGCCTTCGGAGAAGAAGGCGGGCAAGGAGAGCGGCGCCGGTACAAAGCGCAGCCTCTTCATGGACATCTACGGCGCCGCCGCGCGCGCCCACATGAAGCGCTACGGCACGACGAAAGAGCACTACGCTCGCATCGCGGTGAAGAACCACAACAACGGGAGCCTGAATCCGAACGCGCAATATCAGGAGCGATACACGCTCGAAGAGATCTTGGCATCGCCGATGGTGTCCGAGCCGCTGACGCGCCTGATGTGCTCGCCGATCGGCGATGGCGCCGCAGCCACGGTCCTGGTCAGCGAGGAGAAGGCGAAGCAGATCACAACGAACCCGGTATGGGTGAAGGGGTCCGCCATCGTGTCCGGCGCCGACAACCGAGGCGAGGTTGGCAGCGCGACCGGACGCGCCGCGCAGCGCGCCTTTGAGATGGCAGGCATGACGCCGAGGGACATCAACGTGATCGAACTCCACGATGCCACGGCTCCGGCGGAGCTGATGATCTACGAGGAGCTGGGGCTCTGCGAGGAAGGCGAAGGCGGCAAGCTCATCGATGAAGGAGCCACGGAGATCGGCGGGCGGTTGCCCGTGAACACCAGCGGTGGGCTGCTGGCGAAGGGCCACCCGGTCGGGGCGACAGGAATCGCGCAGATCTACGAGATCTGGCTGCAGCTTCGCGGCGAAGCCGGTGGCCGGCAGGTGGCAGGCGCGAAGGTTGGCCTGACGGAGAACGGCGGCGGCATGGTCCGCGGCGAAGCCGCCGCGACAACAGTACACATCCTGGCCAAGTAACCTCTGGCCAGGAAGCAGAGGAGGTTCCCATGGAAGTCATGCAGGTTCTCGGTAACCGGCGGAGCATTCGCTACTATCTGCCCCATCGGCCGGTGGAGCGCGAGAAGATCCAGAAGATGCTGGAGGCCGGCCGCCGCGCTTCCTGCGTAGGCAATGTGACCGTCGCGCGGGCTGTCGTCATCTGGAAGGATCAGGCATCCGACGAGATGATGAAGGCGATTACACCGCCCATTGGCTATCAGCAGATGCAGACCGCGCCCTGCTTCATCCTCTGGTACCACGACAAGATGTCGTACGAGGGCGACAAGTGGATCAACAACATGAAAGAGCTCGCGACGCAGCGCCGCATCGGCGAAGACGTCGAGAAGACGCACGCCATCATCGAGAAGTCGCTCCGGCCCGCGTTTGGCGCAGCCTGGGAGCAGATGGCTGTCGCGCCGCTCGCGTTCATGGACGTCGGCCAGGTTGTCGCGCAGGCCACCATGGCCGCTTGGGACGAAGGCCTCGGCACATGCCTCATGAGCAGTCCTCGCATCGAGCAGATCGGGCCGCTCCTCAACCTGCCGGATACGGCGATTCCGGTCTGCCTGATGTCCGTTGGCTACCCGGCGGAGTCTTGGGAGGCAGGCGGCCAGACGAGCCGGCCGCCGCTGGAGGACCTCTTTTTCGAGATGGAGCACGGTAAGCCCTTCAAGTCGGACCCCGCCGTTGTGGAGGAGCTGAAGAAGGACGGCCTGATCCAGACGCCGGCGCCGCTGCCGTGGCGCGATGCTGAACTGAAGTACATCGCGCACGCTCTCAACCTGGAGTTCCAGCTCGCGGTCCCTGGCCCCGCGCAGGAGAATGGGGACGGCTCATAGTGACCGTCCTCGCGGAAGGCACGGGCGTGTTTTTGGCGCCTGACCCGGACGGTCACCGGCGCTATATCCGCGAGCACAAGGAAAAGGGCCTCGTATCGAAGGTCATGTCCGAGCGCGAGGCCGTCGAGCGCTACGTCGACGATGGCGACTACGTCGCCTACGATTGCAACCTCTGGGTGCGCGGGCCGGCGGCGCTCATGCGCGAGATCATTCGCCAGAAGAAGCGGGAGCTGTGGATCGCGGCCAAGTTCACGGCCCACGACGCGACGATGCTGGTCGCGGCTGGTTGCGTGAACCGCATCGACGTGGGCTGGATGGAAGTGGGCCGCGTGATCACGGAGGCTCAGGCTGCCGGTGATGTGCAGCTCTTCGAATGGAGCAACGGTGCGATGACCTATCGCCTCCTAGCGGGTTCCCTCGGCGTTCCGTTCCTGCCGCTCCGCTATCTGGGCGGGACTGACGTGTTCGAAACGTCCGGCACGAAGCTGATCGAAGACCCGTATACCGAGAAGCCGATCTGCGTGGTCCCTGCTCTCAACCCTGACGTTGCGCTTGTGCACGTCAACCAGTGCGACGAGTTCGGCAACGCGCGCATCTTCGGCGCGGGCATCTCGCCGGTCGAAACCGCGATGGCCTCGAAGAAGGTGATCCTCTCGACCGAGGAGATCGTGGACACCGAGGAGATCCGCAAGCACCCCCAGCAGACGAGAATCCCGTACTACGTCGTCGATGCTGTTGTCCACGCTCCGTTCGGCGGCTACCCAGGTACCGTGCCGGGGCTCTACAAAGCCGACATCGAGCACCTGATGGAGTCGGGCGTAGCGCAGATGCAGGGCAAGATGGACGAGTACCTGGAGAAGTGGGTCTACAGCGTCTCGTCAAACCGGGAGATGCTGGAGAAGCGGGTGGGCCAGGAGAAGCTGGACGTGCTGAAGGCGGAGGAGACGATCAAGGAAGGCTACTACGAATGACCGAGACCCGCACGTTCACCGACATGGAACAGATCATCACGACGAGTTCCCGCCTGATGGCCGGGGACAAACTCTACTTCACGGCCATCGGTGGGCCGCCTCTGGTGGCGGTCCTGCTCGCCAAGACCCTGCGCGCTCCGGAACTCGCCTACATTGTGGAAGACGGCACGATCGCGCCGCAGGTTCAACTCCCGGCCCCGATGTTTCTGATAGAGGCCAGCGGCGGAAGCTATCGCGCCGCGTCGTGGACCGACATGAACACGGTCAGCTTCCACGCCAGCATGGGCTACATCGACTACGGCGTGCTGGCGGCGGTGCAAGTTGACCAGTACGGCAACTTCAACTCGACGTTCGTTGGGACGGCCTATGAACGGCCTGCGCGCCGTTTCGGCGGCCCCGGCGGCGCAAACGAGATCGCCTCGCTCTGTTGGAGAACGATCCTCATGACGCGCCAGCAGGGACGCAAGTTCGTCAAGAAGCTGGACTTCATGTCGTCGCCTGGCTTCCTGGACGGCAGCCCCGGCGCGCGCGAACGCGCGGGCCTCCCTGCCGACACCGGGCCCTGGCGCGTCGTGACCGAGATGGCCGTGTTCGACTTCGACGAGGAGACGCGCCGCATTCGCCTGAAGGCGCTGGCGCCCTGGGCGACCGTCGACGATGTGATCGCCGAGATGGAGTTCGAGCCGCTCGTTGCGGCTACGTTGGAGAACATCGATGTTCCCAGCGAGGAAGAGCTAACCACGTTACGCGCCGAGGTCGACCCGACGGGCCGTACCGTTCGGGGCCGCTGGATCACCGTCGAGCTGGATGGCGAGTGCGCGCGCTTGGTGGAGCAGGAGGCTCCGGCCACGGGGACTTAGCATCGTGGAGGCGCAAGTGTTTGGTAGGGCCGAATGGCTGCTCAGATGGGGCCGTTTGGCCGTGCGCGAGGTCACATCACGCCTGTGAACGCCGCACTAAAGTAGCTGCGGATTGAGCATCGTCAGGCTGCCGCCAGCGACTCGGCCTCTCGCAGTTCCTGATGCTAGCCGGCGCTGTCGTGGTGCTTGATGCGCTCGCCGCTCGCGGGTACCGGTTCCTGCCCGTGTGGGAGGATGTAGATGCGCCGGACTCTTCCATTCGGTCTGATGTTGGCCCTTATCCTTCTTCTGGCAGTGGGCTTGCTTTCGCCTACGCCGGGACCGTCCCTGCTGCGCCTGCCTCTGTCGCTGGTCCAGGCCGTAGCGCAAGAACGGGCAGGCGGCGAGCAAGTCACGGCGGCCGTGAGCGGGCTACCGGAGATCTCCGGATTGTCACCGTGGGCTCAGGCCAGCGAATCCGCGCCAGAGCGCGGCGATGGCGCCGCGCAGGGGATTTCTCCGGCATCCATCCAGGCTGCGATTCAGGAAGTCGCGCCGGAGGACGGCAACTTCGTCCTGGTCCGCCAACGCAACAAGTACTTCGACCCGCCGATCGTGGTCATCCACGAGGGGGACACGGTCGTATGGGTGAACGAAACCGCTGGCGGCGGGTGGCATGACGTGCAGAGCTACGAAGGCGATTTCTCGTCCGGGCAGATGCTGTTGGGTGATGCGTTCGCGCGCACATTCGACGAAGCGGGCACGTATGGCTACTTCTGCACTCCTCATGTGTTCGACGGCATGCAGGGCGCGGTGGTGGTACTGCCCGAAGGTGCGCCGCTCCCCGACCCGCTGCCGCTTCCAGAACCGTCGCCGGATTTCTCTCCCGCCCCGTCCGAGCCGCACGCCCATGGCGCGCCAGACACGATCGCGACGGTGGCTGGAGGAGGAGGTACCGGCGATCTAGCCACGGATACCAGTCTTTATCTGCCAGAAGGCGTTGCGGTCGATGAGGCTGGACGGCTATACATCGCTGACACCGGGAACTGTCAGATACGACGCGTCCAGCCCACAGACGCCGTTGTCAGCATCCTGGGGCACGACTCGTGCGGATTCAGCATGGGAGCTGACGCCGACATAGGACCTTGGTTGCACACGAACCACCCTCGGGGCGTCGCTCTGCGCGCTGATGGTGTCCTGTACGTGGCAGACACGATCAACTGCCGGGTACGCACGGTAAACGAGAGCGGGAGAGTCGAAACCGTTGCCGGCAACGGCTCCTGCCGTGCCACTGGCGATGGAGGGCCCGCAGTGGAAGCCGGCATTGCACCGTGGGGACTAGCCTTGGACACTGAAGGGAACCTTTACGTGGCGGACGTGTTCAACTGCCGAATTCGCAAGATAGATGGGCTGGGCATCATCACAACCGTGGCTGGTGATGGCTCGTGTGGCTTCTCGGGAGACGGCGGAGCCGCCACGCAGGCGAGGCTGTTCTTCCCTCGCGATGTGGCGACGGGCCCTGACGGCGCTTTGTACATCGCCGACAGCGGAAACTGCCGCGTCCGGCGGGTCGATCTGTCATCCGGCACTATCGACACCGTCGCCGGAGACGGCACGTGCGCGTTCCAGGACGGCCTTGCCACTGAGGCAGGGCTTCATCCCTGGGCTCTTGCCGTCGACGGCGCCGGA